>JAUWEG010000217.1 GCA_030608385.1 Candidatus Heimdallarchaeota archaeon | reverse complement strand
TCTTTGAGCAGGAGGGAATGGTCTAGGATGAGCAGCTGTGCTTGGTTGCTGAGCTGGCAAAGGAGGCCAAAGTATAAGTTTAGGTTGGGAATCGTCATCCTCTTGTCCATCTCTTCTTTGAATGATCGGTTGAAAAACACCTGTTTTTCCAGCAACTCGCGAAGGAGTTGAGACTGGTACTTCAACGTCTTTGATGTCATAACCACATTCAGCACAAAAAAGGTCTTCTGCTTTATTCAGATTTTGACATTCAGGACATTTCTTAAGAGAACCCCCGCAATACTTGCAAAATTTCGAGGTTGAACGTATTGTTCTAAAACAAATGGGGCACTCACTATTCACACTCATTATGTTCAAGAATAACTGGCTATGTATATTTATATCCATATCTATTTGGAGAAGAAAATTGAATGAGTAGAAGAGAAGAACTACTCGGTTTCGATATAAGTTTCTTTTATCTTTGTTTCTGCTTCGATAATTTCCTTTCTAGTATCTCTTCCTTTCTCAAGCACTTCCCAGAACCTCTCTACATAATCGGGATGAATTCCAGTGAGCACTCCTCGAATTGTTAAAATTGGTTCATCTATAGAATTTAAAGAAACCTTTATGTCTCCTTTTTCGAATTTTTTGACTATTTTTCTTGTTTCAAATGTAGACTGATAAGTTGTTGGCATAGTTATTGCTAAATAACCTAACTTGGCCCTAGTCACATCAGCTGTTAAACTTGAACTTTCATCTAATTCATTAAAGAAGAGATCAGAAAATCTTGTGTTTTGAGCTCTTTCTAAAGTTTCAAATTCTTTATCAAGAGAAATAATTATACCTAAACCTCTAGCATCTCTAGAGAATGATTTGAAGAAATCATTTAGATCAGCGTAGAATTCCTCATGAGTGCTTTCTTGAAGAGCTGAAAGAACAGTTGTGGTGAAGGTTTCAGCTAACAAATTATTGCTTTTTTCCAGAACTATTTCTATACTCTCATCTTCATAGAGTTTCAAGAGTTTTTCATTGTCAAATAATATGATTGGACAATGAGGACCAAGTGTGTCAAATCCGAGGTAATGTAGAGCTCTAGCAGAATTATATTGGACAAGTGAAGGTTCATCTTTTTCCGGTAATACGAAGATAACTGTTGGTGGTTCCCCTGTTATATCAGCTAATAACTTGCTAATAATAATGGTTCCAGCACTACCAGTACCGCCACCACTACCTATTATTAGGTGAAGAGCTAAATCGTCTTCATCCCTCCTTTCATCACGTTTGTAAAAGACAACTTTTTCTAGTTTGGATTTTATCTCCATCTCTTTAGCTTTCAGTTGCTTGTATGCTTTCTCAAAATCATAATCTGAGGAAACAAGGTCTTTTGATCCAAACCAGAAGGTGTCTGAAAAATTGCTGATTTTTGGTTCAAAGTTATCAGCCAGATTCACTGCTAATGATTTTATGGTGATTTTACTTTCACTTAATTCTTGAATAAGTTTTTCACCTATTTTGCATCCTGCATTACCAACACCTATAACGGATATAGATATCTTCTTTCTGAAGATTTTTCTTTTAAGCCAAGACATTTAGATTCCTCCTACTGACCTGATAATTTTTAGTATGTTTATCACCCATATAGCAATAATCATGATTGTTTTGAATATTTTCTGCGTTGATATTGGAAATATTCTCATTGAAGCTACATATTCTCTTAGTTGCAACATTGTAACATTTTCTCTCTTTGCTTCTTCTGAATATTTTTCTCCGAATTCTACCACATTTGCGAAAATATAATTATCTAATTCCATGAGTGCTTTAATTTTGAATTTTTTAGCTTTGATACTGAAAGCCCATAATGGAAGGATTACGTAGAAAACCATTAGTACAGCAATTAAAGCTGAAATAGTTACGATTAGAGTTGTCGCTGGTTGTCCAGCTTTCAGAAACAAGCAATTCACGTTGTGTGTAGGCATTCCAGGAGGGGGAAATGAGTACATTAGCTGATTTATGTTACCCATAAACATCGCAATTATTATAATCAAAGAAGATAATATTCCTGCTGTAGGTATGTTTTCTACTTGGCTAATCGATCTTCCTCTTGACCACTTATCTCCTAAAGACCAGATTATGTCATAGTTTTCTCTCATCAGAAGAGTTCCGTATTCTTTTCTGTAAACATCCATTTTTTGTTTAATTGGTTTGAGAATTTTAGAATAAATTCGTGTGTTAAAGAACAAGTAATAAACTGCTACAAAGAAGATATAATAGAGGAAAGGACTTAATATACAAGTGATAATTCCAAAAACAGCTGCTAAGGGATATCCTGCAAAAGCTATTTTTAACATTGGAATTTGTATCCCTATACCTGTTGCAAGAGCTGCAAGAATAATGAGTGGGTTCTTTGGTAAGCTTCTGTCGTAATATTTTGTATAATACTCTCTGACAGGTTTTTCTATCCATTCCACTCTCTTAGCCAGCGTTAAACTCAGAAAACCATCATGTGTATATTTCGAAATCGCTCTCCTCG
>JAUWEG010000034.1 GCA_030608385.1 Candidatus Heimdallarchaeota archaeon | reverse complement strand
GATATTTGTGGTAAAAGTAAGTTTATGTCTCCTTTAACATACAATACTCGAATTAAGAAAGTTTATTGCAAAGATTGTCTTAACGTCTTTGTTGCCGGCCTTAGGAGTAAAGAAATTCCCCAACGAGAGATTAATAAGATGCTGACTAAGGACTTTGTCCCAATTACCTAATAAACATAAATTGGACTATTTTTTGATTATTTTATTTTTGTAAAGTGAGTTATAGATTTGTTTTAATCCTTTTTTACTTGCCATTGTCGCCCCTATGTACCCTGTAAGTATAAACCAAACAATGATTCCAAATAGAAACGCTAGATAATAACCCAATTTTGTGTATGGTACAAGGAAATATCTTGTTATTATTGATCCAAAATAGCTTCCAAATAATATACCTGGGGCTAATTGCATTAATATTGAATTAACATTTATCTTTGAGATCTTTTTTTTCTCAATGCCAAGTTTATACAAGAGTTCGTAGTCTTTTTTGTAAGTTAAATAATACAGGAATGCAAACACAATAATTTGAAAGGTAAAAATGCTAAATAGAATTATTCCTAGTGTATCAAACATATATGAAAAGTTGTCATATTCTTTGATGTTTTCTTCTCTTATTGCTGAAATTTCTCTCATCAAATATCCATTTGTTTCTACTAGACTAGCTATTGTTGAATAAGTAGTTGAATTAAGATCTTCTAGCAAGATCAGATTTGGACCGTTAGATATGGATTCTGAATTCAATTTGCTTAATGGTACATATACTGTAAAACCTGATGCAAATACATCTAAAGCAACGCCACTTATACTATACCTACTCGAATTTTCAGTTAGTTCTATTTTCTGCATGGTACTGTTCTCAAAAATTAAGTTATCTAGAGAGTCACCTATAACCACTTCACTTGAACTTGGTAAAGAACCCCAAAGCAACAACTCATCAAAAATATTTGTTTCTTGATATCCTATAACTGTGGCATAGAAAGTTCTATTGGATCCTACTTGTACATATCCTTCTGGGGTGATATCTAAGACAGCAACTTCCTGAACATCCAGTTTCGTTGGGAATAGTTTCTTCGCATCAACACCTGTGCTATCTATATCATTTAGAAAACTTATGTCAAATGATCTATTCTTGAAGAAATTAATATCCTCTAGTTCACTTATGTATGATTCATTAATATACTCTTGAGCACCAAAATTTGAACTATAGAAGTCTATTATTCCTTCTTGCCCTATTACGTAGGTACTGTCGTAGAATCTATTGTCTAGGTAGTGATTGTACGTTTCTGCTATTGCAACAGGTCCTAGTGCAAAAGATATTGAGGAAAAAGCCAGAAAGAAACTGAATAGAAAACTTGCCAGGATTTTTCCTGATCTAAGATAATTCTTACTAGCCAGTTTTTTTACTGCTTTAAATTTGCTTAATAACCCGTTAAATTCGAATATACTCTTATAAGAACTCAGTCTGCTGGAGGAAACTTCGAAATTTTTCTCTTCAATGAATTTAATTATAGTGTAGTGAGATTTCAGATAGGAAACAATAAGTATGGCTATATTTGCTCCTAAAACTGGTATGAACCTGATATGATTAAAGAAGAAACTGAATTTGAATGAATAGAAAATTACCGCTAGTAAGATGAGAGCTAAGATTATTCCTACTAATAGCATAATAATTGATGTTAAAATTTGGTTAAAAATGAAATAACTATATATCCACTTGTTCTTCCCCCCCGCATTTTTCATTATCGCAATATCATCCTTTTGACTCATAAACTTCAAATCTATTGATCTTGCTGTGACGACTGCCCCAATCACAATGCTCACTATAATAAATAGAATACCCATTATGACATAGGATTTGTAAAAAACACTGTTTACAGACCAGTTAAGAAAAGGTTTCACTATTGAGAATATTGCAATACTTATCGTTATTGCTGAATATGTTATAATTTGGCTAATGAAAGTAAAAATTGATGCAAGAAATGATCTCCTAAAACCAATCCACGCAAATTTCATTTGACCTATCATAACATCAACTTCTGATACTTCCTTACTCAATAGGATCCAGTAATGCTTCTTCTATGAATATGTCCTCTTTCCCTCTTTCTAGAGAATCTATTGGACGGTATTCAATTTCTTCACCTTTTCTTCTTTCTTCATGTTCTTCTTCTAGTTCAACTTGCTTCGATCCTACTCTATACACTAACGTTGCGATTTCATTCATCTTTTGATCATGAGAAGAAACAATAACTGTGATGTCTGTTGTTAAAAATAGTTCCTCAACTAAATTACAGAGTTCATCTGCAGACTCTCTATCAAGATTTCCTGTTGGTTCGTCTAGTATCAATATATATGGGTCGTTTGATAATGCTCTAGCTATAGCAACTCTCTTCTTTTCCCCCCCACTAAGTTGTACTGGAAAACTATCTTTTCTGTGGTCTATTCCAAGTTTTTCTAATAGTAAGTCAATTTTCTCCTCTTTACCTTCTACCTTATAATCACACAGTTCCTGAAATAGTATAATATTCTCTTTCACTGTTAAAGTTGATACCAAGTTATTTTCTTGAAAAACTATACCTAGATAGTTTGATCTAAAGTCTGATTTCTCCTTTTCCGGTATTAAATCGACATATAATCCTGCTACTTTAATTTCTCCTTCATCAGGGTTCAGTAATCCGGTTAGCAAGTTAAGTAGAGTAGTCTTTCCGCTTCCACTTGGACCATAAAAAAGCACTAATTCATTTCTATCAATTTCCAAATTTATCTTTTCGAAGATTTCTATTTCTTCCCAGAACAATTGAAATTTCTTTGAAACATTACTGAATTTCACAATTTGGTCCATATGAAGCAACCACTACTAATTCATCGTTAAACCTTTATGAAGATATTTATTTCAAGTAAAAGGGCTAAGAAATAAAATGATAGCGAAGTTTCGAAGTGAGACTTTCATCCAAGGCTATATGCCATAAGTCTAGTCCCACACGAGAAAACTTCGCTGATATACTATATTTGTTATTCAATATAAATACATCTTTGAGATATACAAAAAGAAGTTTGCATGATTTTTTTACAATCATACTGTGCTGAAATCTATGTTGATATGGATTATATTTAGGGTTAGATGAAATGTTTCAGGAGCAATAGGATAAACAATATTTTGAGAGAAATCACTAGTTAAAGCAGTCATACTCAAGTCATCACTCCTCCACCCTAGATCATATATTTCCATTGTTTGGCTCTCTTTTGTGATCATAACTTTACTTGCTGTGTTAATTATGGGGAAATATTCTCCTTGTCCCTCAGCTGTTCTAGTAGTTTTCAAGTTAACAATCATAAAATTAATTTCAACTTCGGTATCTGACACCTGTTCAATATTTACGTAAGCACTGTAGAATAATTTCAAAACCTTATATCCATTGAATGATTGATGGGCAATATTTGTGATTTGTGTGGTTCTATTAATAGAATAAACAAGTAACAGGGGACTTCCAAAATCATAAATTAGACCGCCAGATCCTTTGAAATTTCCTTCGATTCTGTAAAGAACTTCTCCTGAAAAGTATGAATAATTTAGAAGATTATCCCCACCTGAAGTAATTATTAGAGAATTTTCTCGCTCTTCTGTCAAATCTAAGATTCCACTATCTAAATTGTATCTAACCACACTTGATGAGTTATCGGGAGCTGAAATCAACCTTTTAATTTCAGAATCAAATGAGAGGAAAGAATTTGTTGCTGTAATCATATCGCTTTCTGTTTGAAATCTTTCTAGAGACGGGACTATTTGTGAAAAGGCTAGTCCTAAAGCGCTTACCATTACAGTGAAAATAACCAGCGTAGATATAATGTTTGATACTCCTCGCTTTGATCTGAAAAGTTTTTTCATGTAAGAATAGTTTATTTCTTAGTCTTATTTAATTTTATGGAACTTCTCAATGAAATAATTTCTTCATTCTTCTTGTTCAGATATAGTTAGTGTTACCTTATCCCCTTCTATTTTGACTAGAGAGTTATCAGCTAAAATTGGCATAATTCTGTTTTTCAAGGTAACTACTGGAATTGTAGTTTCCTTATGAATCTTCTTGAAAGTTGATTCGTGATTTGGTGATGATGCTAATGCTACAAGAACATCAATATTTTCTTTTTGGCTAGGAATCCACTCTGATATTACCTTAATCGTGAATATGTACCCTTCCTGCTTAAGTTCTGATTTCTTGATTTGATCCTCTAATGAATCACACTTATCTTCTAGTGGTTTGAGTTCACCAACTCTCTTTTGTAACTCTTTACTTCTTTCTTTGAATATGTCTAATTCATTAGTTAACTCTTTGACTTGAGAGTGAATAGATGACAAATTCTCTTCTGAATCTTGAATCATTAGAAGCTTTTCTTTCAGTTCATCTATTTAATCTTCTGTTCTTCTTGATTCTGAGTCAACAATTTGGTCAATTCTTTTTAGTAACCCTCTAATTTCTTCCAACATTAACTCATGTGGAAATATTTGAAATAAAAAACTTATTTACAAAGAATATCTTGTATTAAACTAGAATTATAGACGTATTATATTTGTAATATCTCCTTTTATATTTCTCTCCGGGTTGCGTATTAAACTTTCCATAGTGACTTTAGAAGCATTTTACATTATCACAGTAGTTTTTTATTGCTATGATATTGTGAAGAAACAATTTTTCTATAACTGACCTTCCAGGATACTCATAATTTTCTAATCTCAAAGATCTTAATCTGTCACAAAAGTAGCAGTCACATTTAGTTAAAACCTCATCACTAAATCTATGTTTAACAAGATTTTCATCTACAAAGTATAGCTCAGAAGTTAAAGCTCTTACAATTGTACTATCAAATGAATCAATGTTAGCACATCTTCCATAACATTTGATCTGATTAAGGTTTACAATCCCAAAGGCATGTAAGAAATTTTCTTTTGTAATTTGTCTAGAATATTTTATTGTTTCACAATACAGATTGTTTCTTCTTTTAATTGGTATGAGTCCTCCTCGAGCAAAAATAGTTATCCCATGACTTTTTTCAAAATCATATATATTATCCATAGTTTTACTTGTTAATCCTTGGATTACTCCTATTACCTTGCTCTTTGGAAAACGGTCTAGAGTTTTAATGACATTCTCTTTCATGTTTTCTATTTTCTCTTTTACTATGCTATCCGAATCCATGGGTAGGATAATCTCATCAGGGACAACTAGTAAATCAGGATCCATTAATTCATATCCTTCAAGAACATCATTAACTGGTAAAGTGATTTTGGAGTAGTCTTGATTAAATGATTTTCCCTTATAAAGTTTAAACCATTCCAGCATGAATATTCCTGTATCAGCAAAAATTTTTGTACTTTTGGGGAAACCATTTTCTCTCATTAATTCTTTTAATGTCATAGATTTGCTGTGCAAATCATATATGATACTATCATTTCTTAACAGGTCATAAGCTGTTAATAATATAGATTCAGTATAATCCCATTCTATGAAAATTGGATCCCAAAACACTGGATTTGATAATAGATAGTGCTTTGGGACAAATTTCATAACATCTCACACAGACAGTTAAACCTGTTTAATACAGATTTTGTATTGCATAATACTGCCTAATTGAATATTTAAAGTTGAGAAAATACCTCTTCCTCCTTCTTTTATCTAGATATTTACTTGCGGTTTGTTTAATTATTTTTTTTATCTTTCCTAGAAAGATATTATTAAGCTGAAAATTCGTTGATAGAATATCCCTTTGTAAAACTCCCGACAAAAAATTTATCTAACTTAGAATGTCGAAATTAGGCGATTACAGAATGAAATTTCACGTTTTTTGTCGTTTTTTGTCGGTGTAAAGCGTACTTTTCGATAGTTCAGCTGTTTCAGCAGAAAATAATGGTTTAAAAACTAGTTTTTACTGCATCTAGAATAAAATACAATGAAAAAAACTACTGAAAAAATACTCTATCTTCTAATCATTTTGTAAATTGAATAAACTATTCCGAGTCCAAGTAAACCAATAGCTGAGTATACAATAGCAGAATAGTTCACTAAAAGTCCTTTAGCTAAAAGCAGAATCAAAAAGGCAATTGTGGGTATTCCAATAACACAATTGAGAATAGCAAATTTACTGATTTTCTTTTTCTCCCTTTCATCTTCGTGAATATAGCTTAGAGTCAATTGTATCAGTATTGTATCTCTTTTATCTTATATATTATCCACAATTATTTTACTCTTTACTTGCTTGATCAACCCTAGAAAAGAAATGGAGATATAACTTCTGTTCCATACTTTTCCTTGGCTTCTAATAATCTTTGTCGTTGGTTTTCTAATTCATTAAAGAATTCTTCGGGAACATCTTTTTCATTTTTGAATATTGTTTCTATTCTTTCAATTTTCTTTAAGAACTTCTGAATTCTGATAGAGAATTCTGCTACATATCTTTCCTTAACATATTCAAAATCAAAAGCCTCTTTGAATAAGGCTTTAATATCTTCATATTCAGGAATATGACCTATTGGCGTTTCTATTGCAGAACATTCTTTATGAACTCTCTTTTCTGCCCAAAGTAACCATATTTTTTTATCAAGAATTTTATCATAGTATCGTCCCTTTTTATCCTTGAGGAAATAGTTTGTTGAGAATATTTTTGGAACTTTATTTTGTGCAATTCGTCTACCAAAATCCAAATGTGCTTCAAGATACTCTCCTAGTGGAACTACTATGAAATCAAGATTAGCCATTGGTTGATGTTTTCTAATACCTGCTTTCCCTAAAGTTGCAGCTGTTGTTTCAGATTCTACAGACGCACCAATATAAACACCATGCTCCCAACTGAAAGATTCATAAACTGGGACCGATGTATCGCTGTCTCTTCCTCCATAAATAATTGCTGAAACCTCTACTCCATTGGGATCATGTAATGCTTCATCAACATTTTCTAACTCCTCTAATCTTATTGTATAACGAGCATTTGGATGAGAAAATTTGAATTCCTTTCCTTCCTCATTACAACAGAAACCTGCATGCCATTCACCAAGCTTAGACGAAGTCCAGTTCATTCCAGTTTCTGGAATAGTTACTTGTTTACCCATACCTAGCCAGTATGATTTTCCTTCTGAAACCAATATGTTAGAAAAAATAGTTTCTCTTGGTGTCATTAAGCTGCTATAGATAACTGGATCATCTTTTGGACTAACATCCTTAATGATTCCAAAAATCCCTCTTTCTATATTAACAGCTCTAACTTCACCACTTTCATAGATTCTAAGATAAGCAATGTCATCTCCAATAATTGTGTTTCCTGGAACCATTGCTGTGCTTGTTTTTCCACATGCGCTTGGAAAAGCTCCAAGGAAGTAAGTTTTTCTACTTTTATCTAATGCCCAGATGGCGCTAATGAACATATGTTCAGTTAACCAGTCTTCATGAATTGCTTTATTTATAGCTAAACGAAGTGCAAGTTTTTTCAAACCTAAACTGTTTCCAGCATATTGATTGTTAACTGATAGAACCCGATTTTCATGTAAATCAATGTATATACGTCTATCATCAACATTTTTTGTTACATATTTATCAGTTAACTCTCCTGCTGAGTGAATGAAATAGAAAAAGTCTTCAGAATCTTCTAATCTTTTAAATTCTTCATAACCTTGTCTATATAGTAAATCTTCAGAATGAGCTACATAAGCTGAATCTGTAATTTGCAAAGCGCAGAGTGAAAATCTTGACTTTGTTGGACCTAGACTGAAGAATCTAATAATAGCAATCTTTCCTTCCATCACTCCTTCCATAATTGCTAAAACTTCTTTTAGTCCTTCATCACGATCAACTGTATTGATATGTTTACCATATTTTTCCTTCTCTCCAGCCGGCACTAAAAGTCGTGTATTCTTTTTATCACGAGCTTGATCATAATAACCATCAAAATGTACTGTTTGTCCTTCTAGACCTAATTCTATTTCTTCTTTATTGTCAATTGCTAACTGACGTACAAAAGCAATATCCTCTAGTGAATCATCTATAACTTTAGCTTTGGCAGGTTTACAAAGAGTAAGATACTCTTCAATAACTCTTTCAACCTTAGGATTTTCTAAAGCTCTAAGCTTTTCCAAATCCTCTTTATCTATCCACTTTTCAAGACTCATTTTACAGTCTATCTCCTTTAAACTATATAGTTTCCAAATTACCTTCAAATGACTTATGATTATAATTATTCCGTTATGACAACGAAAATCAATTAGAAAAAAGTAATATTGCTTCAGAAATTTAATGTATAAAAAAATGAATTATTTATCTTCAAATAATTCATTGTATAATTTCATCGAATGGCTTATTGTCTTAAATGCTTCTTCTTTTGAATCCCATCCAACAACTTCAACCTTTTTTCCATGTTCCAATCCTTTATAGGTTTTGAAGAATTCAGCAATTTCGTTCAGGGTATGGGGGTATACATCTTCTAAACAATAGACTCCATGGAAGAAAGGATCCTTGGAAGCAACAGCTAAGATTTTGTCATCGTGTCCCTTCTCATCTTTCATTCGTATAATACCTATAGGTCGAGAAGTAAGAACACATCCAGTAAAAGTGGGTTCAGAGATTAATACTAGAATATCTAAAGCATCTCCATCCTCGAAGTATGTTTGCGGTATTAATCCGTAATCACCGGGAAAATGAACAGCTGAATGTAGCACACGATTTAAATATAGAATACCATCTTTCCCTAATTCATACTTGTTTCTATTATTCTTAGGATTTTCAATAATTGCATATACTTCTTCAGGAGGATTAGGTCCTGTTTCAATTCTATGCCAGAGAGAATCATTCTTCATCATGTCTTGTCATTTAACTAAAAACGATTTGAGATAAAAATCTTGCCAATGATAAACAAAAAATCTTACTTTGGCACATTCTTCCTTGGGGTGTTTTAATAGCTTACTTTTATTACTAGAGTAACCTTTCCAGAGATGAAACATGATGTACGAGCCAAAATATGACCCTGCCGAAGGAGACGAAGGTTTATTACCACCTCTTTATTTTCCTAACTAAATCTTCCTTTCATTCTTCTTTTTCAGTCTTTCTTCATTCAATAATAATGTATTTCATTATTATGAAGCGAACCATCTGCTAAAGCACCTATGAGATAAACTAGTGTTTCTTTCTCTATGATGTTTTGTGTTTGTTCCGTCCTTAACTTGTTATCAATTTATTCACATAAATCTCAATAAACATTTCATTAAATACAATGTCACCTTTTCTCATGGGTGTTTTAATATGTTTGTTGAGCTATTAGTATAACCTTTCCCGAGATGATGAATGATGTATAAACCAAACTATGATCCTGAAGATGGAGACGAAGGATTGACCCCACCAATGTATTTCCCTAACTAAGTCTTCCTTCCATTCTTCTTTTTTAGTATTTCTTCACTTTATAAATCATTTTGCGGATATAATTCTGAGTGGGATAATGACGAATGAAGAACTATTTGATGTTTTTGCATCTATAAGTGATAAAAATGACTTAACTAATTTTATAAGTATGCTAAGGGTAGCATCAGCTAATATCAAATCAGAAAAGCTTCTTGAATTAATAAATAGGTGTTTAGAATTCTGTTCTAAAAATGATTATAGTGTTGGTATTGTGAATTTATTTGAATTAAAAATCAAGCAGCTTTTTCATCATCAAAACCAGTTGAATGTAATTGAAAAAATCCTAAACCAAATGATACAATTATCTACTAAAATAGATTATACTAACGGATTAGCTCTTGCTTATAGTACTAAATGGGGAGTTGAAAAGCTTAAAGGGAACAAGGAACAAAGTCTAATTGCTTTAGAAAGTTCTATGAATATTTTGAACAAGGCATCCAAAAGAGATGATTACATATACTTTATCTGCAATTATACATTTGCCTTCTCTAAATGGACAGAAAACCATGATATTACTAGTTCAATAACATTCGAAGAATGTTTTGAATACTTCTCTAAGAATGGTTTCTATCGAAGTTCCGTTCAAACAATTGGTATTCTTGGTATAATCTATACTAGAACTCAAAATAGCAGAAAAATACTAGATTTAAGTAGAAAAATCCTTTCAGATAAATTTATTCTTGAGGATCTACCAAAAGACATTCATGCAATCTATTACTATTTTGTGGGTTTAGGTCATATGATTGATTTACGTCTAAATCTTGCTGAATCTTTTTTTGAAGAGTCTTACACTCTTCTCAGACCTATATACAATGAGAGTATTTACTTTAGTAATCACCTTCTTCTTCATTCCTATATGGTTTCTGTAAAAGCACTTCAAGGTAAACTTGAAGAAACTTTGACTCTAACAAAGGAAGCTGAAGACCTGCTTAAGCAGGAGTTTTTTGAACAGAATCTTGATTTAGGAACAAAGAAACAGATTAACCATACTCTGAATTTAAACAAGTTCTATGTTTATTCTCGTTTGAAAGATTTTGATTCAGAAGAAACGCAGGATTTATTTGAAGAAGTATTCACAGGAAGCAAAACACTTTATAGTAATTTCCTGTTAATAAGTGAATATTTGTTAAATTCTAACCTTGAACCTGCAAAATTAGAGGAGTTGTTGAACACAAATAATTTTAGTATTAATCGTGTCAAACACATAATCTCATTTGTTCTTCTAAAAAGAAAAGAAGAAGATACTGGTAAGCAGCAGTTTCTAGAAAGAATAGAGATATTAAGCAATAGAAAGAAAACTGATAAAACTACATTTATTGAGAATGTTTTTAGTGACCTTCTTATCGCACAACAATTATATTCACTCAAACGATACGGAGAAATTTATCCGCTTCTAAGAAAATACGAAAACAATCTTGATCGCATTGAAGTTCTTGAGTTACGTGTTTTCATGGAAGCTTTTATTCAAGTTGGTGCTTACAAGACTGGTGATCCCCTTGGCCCTGCACTCCAATACATGGCTATTAAAAAATGCAGACAATATGGATTTAGTAGGCTAGAAAATAAGTTGTTGGATTATCTCAACATGCAAGGAAAAGATTCATTTAATGTGATTTCAAAAAATAGCTAATGAAATATTGTCTGTAAACTAAAATTAGCTGACAATAACTCTCCTAGAATCTGACGAACCGATTTCCATTTTTCCTAACTACGCTTGAGCAATTAGTGATTGTGGGCTAAACATCTCGCCGAAGCTCGACGCGTACACCCCAATTCTATCAACCGGATCTTCTTTCCGCGCTCTCATCTATATCGAAGGTTACTGTCACCAGCCCCCTTATATTGATACAGAGTGGGTGACTCGTTTCGAGAGTAGCTTCGAGCGTTGATGCATTCCGCTCTTATCTACAAGGGCTTAGCTACCCGGCGATACCCTTTAGGATAACCGGTACACCAGAGGCCCCAGCCGCCTGTTCCTCTCGTACTGTGGAGACTTTACTCTCAATCACCCGCCAGCACCATCAGATAGAATCCAACCTGTTTTGCGTGAATTTAAGCCCGAGTATTGATCTTCGATAGAAGGGATTTCCCGTAAGGGGGGTTTACAACTATCAAAGACTTTTACATACTTGGATGAAGTTCAATTGAAGTATTACTACTATACTTCTACAGAACTCCACTATAGCTTAAATCCATCTCACAACGGTCTAAACCCAGCTCACGTTCCCTTTTAATGGGCGAACAACCCCACTCTTGGCGGCTGAATCACCACCAAGCTAGGAAGAGCCGACATCGAGGTAGCAAGCCGTGAGGTCGATGTGAACTCTTACCCACGACAACTCCGTACAGGGCTGCGCTTGCGCTATGCGCACATCGGCTTTAAGGATCAGTTGTCACCTGGTACAACGACATAGGCAGTTACATAATCCTTAACCTTATCTTCATGTCCTCACGCTTATTTTTGGCTCTCCATCTTTCGTGTTTATTTAGGGATTTATCTATTCTAAATGGATTTGTGACAGAAATTAGATTCACTCTGCTCAAGTTTTGTAGCCTTTAATGGCGAAAACTTTCGTTTCCTCACGTGGAAGAAAGACTGAAGCTATAATTAAATTCACTCAATTTTACTTTTCTGCCTCGGAAAAGATGGACTTTATCAATAAGCGTTACAGACAGAGAGCACTCTTTGTGGTAAACTTTCACTTCTGCGTGATAAACACTCAGAAACGCAGTTACCCCTGGAGTAACTTTTCTGCCACCTCCGCCGCCTACTAATGGCACTGCGAAGGATCGCTAGGCCCTGCGTTAACATCTGCGAACTGTGTTGGTGAGTTCACAGTCAACCGAGCTTTTGCCCTTGCACTCTTCACCGGATTTCTGTCCCGGTTGAGCTCGGCTTTGGGCCCTCTTGATATCTTTTCAAGAGGCTACCGCCCCAGTGAAACTGCCAGGCAGGGGGTGTCCCCCTCGCAAGAGGTAAGTCGTACCAATGCGCAAGGTCAGTATTTCAAGTTCGACTTCTCTACATCCCGGAGAATGTAGGATCAGCATCTCCTGACTATGCTATGCATGCACACCAATACAACAGCCCCTGACAGCAGTAAAGCTTCACAGGGTCTTCTCTTCCCGATGGTGCGCTCCAGACTGTTCGCTGGACTGTGGGTTCAGTAGGCTTCGGGTGGAGACAGTGGGCACCTCGTTGGTCCCTTCATGGACGTCTGTAATTAGCAGACAAGGCATTTGCCTACCTTAAGAAGCTCATAGTTAGCTCCGGCGTTTACTGGGTCTTAGCCTGGTTGAACCCAGGTTTCAATCACCAGCACCGGCCAGGATTCACTAACTGTACTAAGGCTTTCGCCCTTGCAGTTAGCTATGTTTTTATTAAACAGTCGGGTGCCCCTAGTCACTGCGACCTGGTAAGGCATACACCTTCCCAGGCATCCCTTATACCCAAGGTACGGGACTAATTTGCCGATTTCCTTCACCCGAGCTACCCTAACACGCTTTAGCCTTCTAAGCTAGCCACACCTGTGTCGGTTCTGGGTACGGACACGCGTAATTGTTCTCTTTGCTTTTTCATGGGCTGTTGGGGTTGATGGCAGCCAGCAACCTATGGCCGGCCTCTTCATCTATTCTTCTGGTTCTCACCTTAACGGTTCTTCCCAGAATTCTATAATTTAACTAGGATATGCTCCTAGGCCACCTACCCACCAGCGTTAGCTCAGAGCTTGCGTCGCCGCGTCTATACGCGTGGTACAGGAATATGAACCTGTTTCCCTTTCGAACGACTCGTTTTAAGATCGTCCTTAGGACCGACTAACCCTTGGCTGACGAACAGTGCCAAGGAACCCTTGGGCTTTCAGCGATGAGGATTCTCACCTCACTATGCTCCTACTACCACCGAGATCTGCAAATCTAATCGGTCCACTGGGAATCACTCCCCAGCTTCTGCCCAACCAGATCGCCCCCCTACCTGAGACTCTTGCGGAGTCCAAATGGGTATCGGGACCCGGTTTAGCCCCGTCCATTTTCTGAGCCCAACAACTCGATGAGTAAGCTGTTACGCTTTTTTTAACGGATAGCTGCCTCTAAGCTTACCGCCTCATTGTCTTAGTCGTTGGACGTCATTCTGTTTAACATTTAACCGGGATTTAGGGCCCTTAACCCATTGTAGGGTTGTTCCCCTTTCGGCCATATCCCTTGCGGATACGCGCCCGTCTGTCGCCTTCTACAGCGCTTGCAAGTTCGGAGTTGGAAGGGAGGGTGAGGATTTCACTCCCCAGAACCTCCCGTCCGTAGCTCTACCTCACAAGCCGCCTTCAGCGACGCTATCCTGTGGTGATACTTCGGGGGGAACCAGCTATCAGCAGTTTAGATTGGTCTTTTGCCACTATCCCCAACTCAGAGGAATGAATTGCATATCAATAACCCTTCAGGCCTCCACGCTCCTTTCGAAGCGCTTCACCTTGGTCAGGGATAGATCAACTGCTTTCGGGTCTTACACCTGTGACTTCACGCCCTTATCGGACGTCGCGCCTTGCCGAAGCTGCGCGCTGGTCGCTTTCGCTACGCCACCGTATTAACTTAGGCTTGCCACAGACATAAACTCCTCGGCCCGTGTTTCAAGACGGAACGGATAACTCTGGTCCTCTCAGCTCGTACTACCACCTCGCGATGGGTTCCTTCACCGAGACTCTACCCTTTCAAGCCATCCACGTCTGTTACCATGTAGTTTCAGGGACTTTTCACTCTCGTATTTCGAATACTTTTCAACTTTCACTCACGTTACTAGTGCGCTATCGGTCTAGGGGAGTATTTAGGCTTGGGAGTTAGTCCTCCCATATTTGCGCGACAAATCCAAGCCACGCTAGTCTTGATACTACTAAGCCGAGCGCTTACGTTTACGGGGTTATTACCCTCTATGACGCCCCTTTCCAGGGGTCTTCAACTTCACGCTTTCGGTCTATGTTGTAGTCAAAACACCACATCTACCTTAATTTTTCAAAAAAGGAATTCGGTTTGGCCTGTTCCGGGTTTACTCGCCGTTACTACCGGAATCACAATTGTTTTCTTTTCCTGCAGGTACTTGAATGTTTTGGTTCCCTGCGTTCCCCGCCATTACTGGCTGTTACAGTTTATTAGACTATAACCGGAAATCCGATTCGGGAATCTGTGGATCGTAGACTGTCTGCGTCTTCCCACAGCGTTTCGCCGCTTACCGCGCCCTTCATCGGCTCCCTAGCCGAGTCATCCACTACATGGCGTATGCATAGTGTAGGTTACTCTAGAAATCAGTTTTCGCCTTCTAGGAGAGTTATTGTCAGCTAACTAAACATAATCGTTTAGGGATTACCATAAATCCTGGAGGTGATAAACACGCAAACTATTGCGCGAGTAGGGTTTTTATTCCCTTTGTTTATAATTGTTCCGTTTTTGAACATAATCGCAATCTTTCTGATCGCGTTCCTACCCGTTAAGGTAAGATACAACAGATGAGCAAACATCGATAGATATTCGCATTATCAACAAAATGAGCTACAGATAAAAAGGTATTGTTTTAAGATAAAATTTCCTTAAAGCTACGGAAGATTTTTAGTGCTTGAGAACGACTCTTATTTGAGTTACATGAACCTTGATGAACATCTCCCCGAACTTAAACGATATGCTGAAGAATCAAGTGTCAATGCTTTTGCTCCTTACAGTGATTTTATTGTTGGTGCAGCTTTGTTAATGAAGAGTGGTAACATCTATACTGGATGTAATGTTGAGTTCTCAGATTATCTTGCTCTTCATGCTGAAGTTAACGCTATAGGGACAGCTATCAACAGTGGTGAAAATGATATTCAAGCTGTGGTAGTTTTTTCAAAAAGTTCACCACCTGTTCTACCTTGTGGATCTTGCAGGCAAAAATTATCTGAGTTTGCTCAACTGAACAAGCATGATATCCAAGTTATTGCATTTAATGATAAACAAGAACAAATCGAGATGTTGCTAAGCGAACTTTTGCCAGGAGCTGAGATACAAGTAAATAAAAAATAATTTTCCTATTCTATTGGTTCGTAATACATACAAGAACCACATAACCAGAATTTCTTAATTTCAGTTAAATCATAATCATCTGGAAGATAGTTCTCTCTTTTGATCATTGATGCCCCACACTTTGGACATTCTCTTTGTTCATTACTCATAGGCTTATCACATTCATCTATATATCTATACAATTATACATTAATATTTTGCGAAAGTCCTAATGGAATCAATTGATTTTTAGACCAGTAAAAACCCATTCTAAGCCTAGGTTGAAGAACGAATATTAATTGGATTTGAGGACTATGTACTGCAGGTAAAATGACCCTTTTCTCTCTTCCATTTGGATTTCAGAAAGGGTTGCCAAACAATATCAAAGACATACAAACCCAAATATGATTTACATGAAATAAAGATGAATTTCAGAAGAAGAAATTAAAGGAACGATCCTTTGTGTAAGAGTATAGCAGTCATTGCTTTAGTTTTTTCGTTTCTGATTTGTTTTGCGATTTTATCAAGAGTTTTTGCGTTCTTTTCCATTTTTTGCACCTATCCTAACATAGTCTATCCTTTTAAAATAGGTTAACCACAAGTTATGGTCACAAGTTGTGTCATAATCACGAAAAAAAATGGTTGTAAAGAATCTTACCACATAATAATTATTTTTTGTGGTAAGATTGAAGCTAGGACTTTGATGTGGGGTATTAGTTTCTTCAGTTCTGATTTTGTTTTCACATGTTGGATGATAATCTTAAGTTTATTTAGTTCCATATAATTCATCTTTGTTAAGTTATTCAAGTATTTTCTACACTTAGATTTTCACTTTCGTATATAGACTTGAGAAATACTTTGAGGTAAAAAAAGTAAAATAAATAGATAGCAAAGTTCAGCTAAGGAAACCACATTGGGGGTGTTATACTTTCGTCTCCATCTTCTGAATCATATTTTTTTTCATTGTACACCATGTCTCAACTCTTGGGAGGGTTACTCTATTAGTTGAAAGAAGCTATTGAAACACCCAAAGGAAAAGTCTGACAAAGAAAAAATTGGTTGAAAGAATTTTCTACAATTAAACACCATTTTTACTTGAACAAAAATTAATTTGTGACAAATTAAAAACTCCAAGGAATACAAGAACCCCTCAAATTACTGCTAGTTTAAGCCATCATTCTAAGCGTATCAATTCCTTGAATATCTAGATACTCTAGTAATTTGTTCTCTAATCTACTAAATCCATACTGTCTACATTTCTTTATTGCCATGTACTGTAGAGCAGGTCCTAAAGGATCACCAATTTTGAAAATACCTACTTGGATAAAAGCTTCCATAAACACACGTAATTCAAGAACTTCAATACGGTTAAGTTGTTTTCTGTATTTTCTTAAAAGTTGGTAAATGTCTCCATATCTTTTGAGTGAGAATAATTGCTGTGCAATTAGTAGATCAGCAAAAACGTTCTCGATGAGTGTAATTTTATTATCTTTTACTCTGTTAGTCAAGACATTAATTCCGTCTAAAAGTTGCTTGTTAGTATTGTCCTCCTCTTCCTTGCCTAGAAGCACAAATGAGATTATATGTTGAACACAATTAATGCTAAAATTATTTGTAGTTAGTAGTTCTTTCAGCTGTGTTGTTTTTAGATTTGAATTAAGAATGAACTCATTTAAGAGCATAAAATCACTATATAGTGTCTTACTCCCTTGGAATATTTCTTCAATTAGATCTTGCATTTCTTCTAAATCAAAATCTTTCAAACGTGAATATACATAGAATTTGTTTAAGTTGAGAGTATGATAAGCTTGATTTTTAGTTCCTGAATCAAGATTTCTATCATAGAAACTTTGTTTAAGTAGACTTTCGACTTCATGTATTGTTTTCAAGGTTTGTTCAAGTTTACCTTGCAGAGCTTTGACAGTAATGATATAAGAATGTAAAATGATGAAGTTACTGAAGTATATACTCTCTTTGTGTATTGGCTTGAGTATATCATAAGCTTTCCCAAAATATGTTTCTGCAGAATTGAGGTTCATATTAATCATGTAACCTAGTCCAGCAAAATAATACGAAATTGCTTTAACATCATTTGGTAGTTTCTCAAAGAGTGATTTATTCGCAAAGATGGTTTTACACTTATCCAGTATTCTATTTCCCTTTTGCATTCTTGTAAATATAATCTCTAAAATCGCGATTGTTTGTACAAAGCTTCTGTAAAATCCTCTCTTATAGAAATAATCAGCACATTCCTCCAAAATTACCGATGATTCTACATCATGTTCAGTTAGCCATTTTTCAACTGCAAAGGAATAGTTACATACATAGTAAGCATAATCTTCAGAGGTTGAATCTTGAGAGAGATATTTCATAGAATCCTCTAGTGCATCTCTGCTTCTTTCTTTATTTCCTCTATATTTTTCTACATACCATTCTACATTGTAAGCAAGTGCCAATCCCGATATATATTTAATTTCCCTTGATATGTCCTTCATTTTATGTACTAAATCTAAGACATCTGTGATATAATCATGCAAATGCTCAATTTGAGATATTTTTATTTCATAAAGCTTAACTAAGGATTTTTGATCATTAAGTTGTTCACATCTCTGTATTGCTTTGTCTGCCATATCTGAAATTGCTTTATTATTTCTGTGATTTGAAGCTAAAACTCTGAATTCTTCTATAAATGACTCCATATCCTTCTTTGTATTAATAATATTTACTTCACAAACCTTAATCTCCATAGAATGGTACACCAGCATTTTGGAATAAAAACCGATTTTATTTAAGAATCGTGTCAGAAGTTGCAGTAAGATTGCAGTTCTATGATGAAAAAGGCAAATAAGGAGACTTATGTTTTGATTAAGGTCTCCATAGTGGTGGTGTAATAGATTCGTCTCCACCTTCAGGATCATATTTCGGTTCGTGCATAATGTTTCATCTCTGGAAAGGTTACTCTAATAGTTAAAAAAAGCTATTAAAACACCACAAAGAAAAGACTGACAGTTACAGCTATTTCTGATTGGAAGAGTTGGCTAATAGATAATTGGCTTGATGAGTTTGAAAGATTAAAACCTTATTTTCTTAATTCAGAGTTATGACAACTAAAAAACTCCAAGGAATACAAGAACCCCTCGAATTACTGCTGGTTTAAGCCATCATTCTAAGCGTATCGTTTCCTTGAATATCTAGATAATCTAGTAGTTTGTTCTCTAATCTGCTAAATCCATATTGTCTGCATTTCTTAATTGCCATGTACTGTAAAGCAGGTCCTAAAGGATCACCATTCTTGTAAGCACCTACTTGAATGAAAGCTTCCATGAAGATACGCATTTCTAAAATTTCGATTCTGTCTAGATTTCTCTTGTATTTCTTTAGTAGGGAATAAATTTCTGTATATCTTCTTAATGAAAATAAGTGTTGTGAGATGAGAAGATTTGAATAAACATTCTCAAGAAAATTGTTTTTCTCAATTTTTATTCTATTTTTTAAGATATTTATACATTCAAAATATTTTTCATTTGATGCATCAAATAATGATTTCTTTTGCAAGTTTAGTTTATAATTTAGAATATGTTTCACACTATTTATACAATAATTATCTTTTTTTAGGAGCTCTTTAAGTTCTTTAGTACTAAGATTCGAATGCAAGATATATTCGCTTAACATAAAGAAATCACTGTAGAATAATTTACAATCTTTATAGATTGATTTTTCCAGTCTATTGAGTTTTTCAGGGTTAGTGTCATTTGAGCGAGACAGTATGTAAAATTTGGTTAGGTTGAATGTGTGTTTTATTTGATTTTTACTTGAGTTATCCAACATCTGTGCAATCTCTTTACTGTTTATTTTGCTTTCAATTTTCTCTATTTGATGTAAAGTTGGCATTAATTCCCCCAGAAGAGCTTTTATTGTAAGAAGATGAGATGATGAAGTAAAGTCATAAACAGCGTAGATACTATCTTGATTCTCCATCTTAAGTAACTCTTTAGCCTTTAGAAAATATTTTTCTGATTCAGAGAAAAAGAAATCAAGTTTAAGAGCAACTCCCATGAAATAATATGTTACTATCTGAAGTTCTTTTGGTAATTCATCTAAATTCACTTTACTAGATAGAATTTTCTTAATAATGGCTGTTGCTTTTTTTCTTCTTTGTATTTGAAGATAGATTATACTCAAGTAACCTAATGCATGAACTAAACCTTTGTGTAATCCTTTGTTTAAGAAATAAGGGACACATTCCTCTAAAATCTCCCCACTTCTGGGATCGTGTTTATCTAGCCAAATCTCAATTGCATAGCTATAGTAGCATAAATAATACACATAATCATCTAGATTTTCTGCAATTTCTATAAGTTCCATTGCCTTTTCTATTGCTCTTTTGCTCTGTTGTATGTTTCCCTTGAATTTTTCTAGCCCCCATTCGATGGAATAACATAAAATCAATCCATCTTCGTAATTTATTTCTTTAGACACTTTCTTCATAGATTGAAGAATATTCCCAGTTTCTGGTATTTTATCTCTAGAGCCAAAAAACTGTTTGATTTGGAGCTCTTGTAAATTAACTATGGAAATTTTATCATCTAATGTCTTGCTCACTTTAAGTGTTTCTTCTATATATTTCAACATTCTTTCAGATTTCTCATTTGATGCATCAACACGAAGAATTTCTACTATTTTCCCAAGTTCTTCTTTTGATTTTATATCCCGAATTTGATTTTCTATTTTCTCTTGAAACATAATTAACATCTATCCTTTATTCAAACACTAGTTTTATGCTCATTTTTTCACTCAAGTTGGAATACTTAGAAAGATAATCCGACAATTCATATATAAAGTGAAGAAATACTTAATAGACAAAAAATAAAAAAGAATAGAAGGTCAGTTTGGAAACCAACCCGGGGGTAAAATGTCTTCGTCTCCGCCTTGAGGATCATATTTCTGTTCGTTCATCATGTTCATCTCAGGAAAGGTTACTCTAATAGTTCAACCAAGCTATTAAAACCAAACAAGAAAAGAATGACAAAGACAAACACTATTTTTACTAGAACAAAATTAATTTGTGACAACTAAAAAACCTCCAAAGAATACAAGAACCCCGAGAGAATGATACTACAGAAATAGAGAATAAAGGGTTTGGAGGTCTTGGAGACCTCCGAACGTAGGAGGTGATCCATCCGCAGGTTCCCCTACGGATACCTTGTTACGACTTTTGCATCGTCACGA
>JAUWEG010000099.1 GCA_030608385.1 Candidatus Heimdallarchaeota archaeon | reverse complement strand
ATTTGCGTGTGTGCAAGCCTTTACACACATGTTTATGATGTCGCACATAGTCCGACATTCACTTTTTTCTTTGTGACAACATTTTCCTACTCAAAGCCCCTTATATATGATGTCGCAACAAGTCCTACATGTGAAAGAATTCACAAGGTGAAAAAAAATGAACCATGATGAAGTTTCAAACCTGTTGGATCAAAAGGTCAGGGCACTCCAAAAGGAGTTAAAGCAGCTCAAAAGAGCTCGTCGCGCCCTCAGATCTAAATCTCGTTTAAGTTTAGCTTTTCAGCAATACCCACTTGCAGGGTAAGCTGAAGCTTTACCTTTTTCTATAATCGACTTGGAGGTGAAAAAGAATGTTGAACAGAAGACTTGTGTGGTTTTATAAAGTTGATGGACCAATTGTCTATCTTTGGAGAATTCTCCGATTCGCTCTACCAGTATTTCTATATGCTCTTGGAGTAGTTTTTGGAGGAGCTCTAGTAGCTGTAAGATATATATAAGATTTGGAGAAGTGATTTAACCACTTTTCTTCTTCTTATTCTTCTTGAATTTACGATTACGTCTTGATCAACCTTTCATCTGGTTGATCTCTATTGCGCTGATTGTTTCTTGCTGAAACATTCCAAACGACAAAACCTTTGTCTACTAAGGATCAGGCTCTGAGCTAAGATGAATATTCGTGTGCTGCAAGTTTTCATCTTGCTCCCCTGATACCTTTTTCATGGTCAGGAAAGTACCCATCTTCATCTGGTGGAGTACAAAGAAGCTGATCACAAAAGAGGTGAAATAAAAATGATGTCAAATATTAGTCAGATAAAAAGAAAAGCTAGAATGGAAAAAGTAAAGTCCTATTTTGGTATATTTCTAGCTTATGCTATTTCCATATGTGCTTTAATAGTAATTGGATTGCTCTCCTTATCTGCTTTATCTCAGTCATTTTAAGTATCATGCTGAATATTAATCTTTAATCCATTTTTTTTTTGAATCTTGAAACAAGAAGCAATTGTTTTTACATAACTTATGCATCATATAGACCCTTCTAGCATAATGCTTTCAGATTCACTAGTATGTATCAGGATATTTCTGCAGAGGTTGTAGAGATACCTTAATATGTCGGTATGGATTCAATCATATTGGCAAGGGGTGTAGTATGCCAAAAATATCTAATGCTGAAAAATCATTTATAAGATCAATTGCAAGACGTTACACAATGGGATTATGGGTATCTCCCTTTAATGAAGGGCTATTAGTTTATTCAGAAACTTTTGAAGCACTGTATATCAGATCTGCCAGGTGGAAATTCTGTCTTAAGTGTGGGATTATTGAATCTACCGAGTTGATGATTGATGATGGTGAGCTTGGTGGAGATAAGTATTCCGAAGAGAAGAAATCCGAATTAAGAGAGAGAATCCATGAATGTACTTTGGGTGCGAATCGTTTTCCTGTTTTAATTACTACATCATGGTATAAACTGCGGGACTTTTTCTTGTCGAAGAAGCATATACGAGCTCTAGAAAATGCTGGAGTAACAGACAAACCAGATCAGATACCAATAATACGCGAAATATTTGCAGTTGCAGAAGAAAACAAATTACCTGAAGCAATAAAAGTTGGAGAGACCTCCTAAATCTAAAGGATTATTCTCCCCCCTTTTAGCTAATTAGAGACACTGTTTGTCTTTTTTATTCTACATAGTGACTTCTATGTGCAATCCATATCTATACATTCAGTTAAATGCTGTTTCAGAAGGTTTAGTTCTTAAAGTTGCAATAACAAAGTCTTTTAAAGCTAGAAAAATTAAGTAGCTTAGAGCTGAGAAAGATAAGAAAAATAGAACTTCTATCTTTTTCAACAATTAAAACTATGAAAAAATTTGAAGCGAAAACATTCGTCACAATGATACTTAGTTTGATTAAAAAGATACACGAATGATACTAATGAAATTTAAAGATTACAAGTTTAATGACCAAATAAAGCAAGCTTTAGAAGAAATGGGAATTCATACACCCACAGATATTCAAGAAAAAGCTATTCCAGAGATACTAAAGGGAGAAAAAACACATATTTTGTCACAAGCAAAAACAGGTACAGGAAAGACATTAGCTTTCGCTATACCAATTACTGAAGAACTCGACCCCAACCTAAGAAAAATTCAAGCAGTAATTCTAGTTCCTACTAGAGAGTTATGTAAACAAGTTTATACAGTAATTACCAAACTGAATACACATAGAAGATTAAAAGCTGTTGAGGTTTATGGAGGAGTTTCCATAAACAGACAAATAGAAAATATCCGCTCGGGAGCTCAGATTGTTGTAGCTACACCTGGAAGACTAATAGATTTATTCAATAGAAAAGCAATATCTTTCAGAGAAGTGAGGTATGTAGTACTTGACGAAGCGGACCGCATGCTCGATATGGGCTTCCTCCCTGATGTTAATTACATTTTATTTGAAGCTATGAAAGACATCTATCCTAGATTTCTTCTGTTTTCAGCTACTATGCTACCAGAAGTAAAAGACATAATGCTTGATTATAGTTTAGAAGAGAACATTATTGAGATAGATGTTAGTAGAGATGATTTGACTGTAGGTTCTTGCAAGCAATATTACTATGAAGTACCGGATCCTAAGAAGAAATACAACTCTTTTGTTAATATTCTATTAAGAGAAAAACCAAAATCAAGTATTGTTTTTGTTAATACCAAAAGATGGGGTGCAAACCTGGAGCAGAGACTGCGTAATGATAAAAGAATCCACATGAGAATAGGTTCGCTTCAGGGAGATATGTCACAAAGACAAAGAGAAATTTCTATGCGAGAGTTTAGAAAAGGTAAAATCAGTTGTCTTATTGCGACAGATGTTGCAGCAAGAGGATTAGACATACCTCATGTTTCTCATATCTTCAATTATGATCTACCTATCGGAAATCCCGAAAATTATATTCATAGAATAGGAAGAACTTCAAGGATGGAAAGAGCTGGTGTCGCAATCTCTCTAATAGATCAGGAAGAAAGGAATATGATTAGACGTATTGAGATGTTCATGAAGAAAGATATCAGAAGATATTACTTATACAAACAAGAAAGAGAACAAGATCGTGAAAGACATGGTCGATATCCTAAGACCAAACCTTCACCAGATAAAAAACCTTCACCAAGTCAGAAGCCAGAAGATTTCGAAGACGAAGACTATCCTGAAACGTTCGCAGATACATCCATTTATGGGTAATCTCTTTTTTCTTTTATATTGATAAATAAGTTTGTTTATATTATTTTTTTGAAACTTATTATAATAAACTTGTTTCAGTTAGTAAACCCTTTTACTCATCTTCTAGTTCTTCAAAATTAAGACGAAAATGTGTCGAAGCCAAAAACCTTTCAGGATTCTTTATGAAAAGATTTAAGCAAGCTGTATCGCAAAAATACAATCTCTTACCATTATATGTTGTTTTGACCTCTTTTGCTGGTAGATCTCCTCCACAGCATGTTTTTAGTAATTTAGTCTGTTCACTCATCTTGATAATTCCCCCACTCACAAATTATTAGTGTTGTGGATTAACAAATTTTTTTTTGGTAGATAACTACCTTAAAAAGAAAAAAGGAACTAAGTCTCTTTATGAAAGTGCTTACTTATCACTTTAGAAGCAATATGTCATTTGACGAGATAATGAAATTAGCAGAGTCTAGGGAAAGTCAATACAAGGATGTACCAGGATTAACACAGATTGTCTATATGAAAGATGAACGAATAAATCAATATGGAAGCATTATGTTCTTTGATAACGAGACCAATCTGAATAATTTTCGAACTTCCGAATTAGTAAAAAGCATTAAGGAAGTTTATGATTTAATAGGCTTGCCTGAAATTAGAATTTTTGATGTAATCAAACAACTTACCTACTAAGATTCATGCACCAAGGTGTAGCTATATTTCATTTCATATTACCTATTGGATTCTTTGTACTATTTCATTGCTTCAAAAACCCATTTGGGAACATTTGGTTTTACTTCAGATGCAATTGGAGACTCATATTTTGTTGAACCTAGTCTCATATTCAATTCAGCTTTGGCCTCATTAACAAGTTCAATATTTTCTACAAACTCCAATGCTGTTAAAGCCATCACTTTTGCTGCTGCTATCATTCCTTTGTGGCTTATACTAGTTGTACATTGAGTTACCTCTTGCCAAGAATGACCAGGAGTGCCTAAAATCACACATGATGTCCCTATTTGTGAAGTTGGTACTACCCAGCTTACATCCCCTACATCAGTTGAACCAGGAAGAGTAAACTCTGGTAAAGTATTTGGGAGGATATCATCAAAGATAATCTTAGTTTTGATCTTTTCAATCATATCTTCTCCCAGTTCTTCTTTAAATGCTCCAAATGTGTTTAGTTCAGGAACTTCTCCTTTATTGAAGGTTTGACGAAGTTTCTTACCGTATTCTATTTCTTCTTCTGTATATTGGGGGGCTCCCACTTCTTTGAATTTCTCAAATAGCACCTCACCTACAATATCATTTGGTATAAGATTAGATGCAGCTTTATCAAAGATGATCTCAACTTCAGTTTCTGTCATTAATGCTGCTCCTTTAGCTATTTTCTTCACCCTTTCGTAAATTTCTTTGGTTTGAAGAATAGTTGGAGCACGAATTAAATACAATACTTCAGCATCTGCTTGGACAACATTGGGCGCATTTCCCCCTGTATTTGTGACCGCGTAGTGTAATCTAGCTTGAGTAATAATGTGCTCTCGTAGATAGTTCGCTCCTATATTCATGAGTTCAACAGCATCCAAAGCTGAACGACCCATATGAGGTGCAGCTGCTGCATGAGCACTTATCCCCTTAAAACGGAAGTATACTTGAATATTGGATAAACTAGATAAGTTGAATATGAAGTTTGTACTAAAGGGATGCCAACACAAAGCAATATCAACAGCATCGAATAATCCTTCTCTAACCATGTACGTTTTGCCTGATCCACCTTCCTCCCCAGGACACCCATAATATTGAATAATACCTGGAATTTTATGAGATTCAAGATAGTTTTTAACAGCAATCGCAGCAGCTAGACTACCGGCCCCCAGTAGGTTATGACCACATCCATGACCACTAGCTCCTTCTTCCACAGGAGTTTTTTCAAATACCCCTGCTTTTTGACTTAAACCTGATAAGGCGTCGTATTCACCTAAAACAGCTATAATGGGTCCTTCTTTTCCATAAGACGCAACAAAAGCTGTAGGCATATCTGCTACACCTCTAGTAACTTCAAAACCTTCCTCTTCCAAAACCTCAATCTGCAGCTTAGCAGATTTGACTTCTTCAAAGCGAATTTCTGCATATTCCCAGATTTTATCAGAAATATCTATGAATCTTTGTTGATTAGCATCAATCCAGTGAATTATGTCGATGGAATTTGTCATTGTAAATACCTTATGAAGAGATGTCTATTGACTTAGTTTTAATCTTTTTCATGAACACATCCCTTAAGATTCGAATTTTTACATAAAACTATTAAGAGATAAAGTGCTATTATAAGCAATTTGAGATTATAAAGTGAGTACATGAAAGGAGTATTTTCTACTGAACTAAAAGAAATAGAACGAATGATTATACAAAGTAAGTATCAAGAATCTTTGAAACGATTGGATAGTCTTCTGAATAGAAAGGAACTTCTTGAAGAAGAAATTATTCAAGCAAAAATCCTCAAAGCAAGAATATTTCTCGATATTCAACCATTCTCTGAGGCATTAGAAAATGCTAAACAAGCTTATGAAAAAAGTGTCAAAATCGGTGATACACTCTTAATTTTCGATTCAGCTATGGCTTATGCTCGATCCTCTAGTTACTTGGGCATAGTAGAATCAGCTAGTGAAAAAAGAAAGCATGCAATAGATGTTCTTGAAAAGTACAAGGATCAAGAATCACCTGACTATCTAAAAAGGAAAGCAAGAATACTCACATATGGGATTAGTAGTAGTTCAGAAAAATACATGGATAAAATAGATCAAGCTATTGATATATTTGAACGAGTAGGAGACGATTATCAGAAAGCTTGGTTTCTATTTAGCAAAGCAGTTGCTTTTAATGAACAAGGGGATCTTTCTAAGAGTGAGAATTGTTATAATCAAAGTTTGAAGATTTTTACAGAACTAGGTAATATCTTGGGAATTATTGCCTGTACAATTAATACTGCAGCAGTTTTTATTCAAAGAGGAGAACTAGATGAATATCTTAGATACTCATTGAAAGGATTATCATATGCTGAAGAGATTGATTCTTCTTATAGCTTGGAGGGTATATATGCTGATTTAGGGTTCTATTATTGGCAAAAAGGGGAATTGGAAACTTCATTACAATATTATAAGAAATCGTTAGGGCAAATAAAAAGAGGAAAACTTTTTGGAAATAGGCATTATCCAGCTGTACTTTTCAGAACAAATTTAGTATATCTGGAACAAGGAAAATACGAGGAAATAGAACATAACTTAGAGAAAATGGAAATAGTTTCCACTATTAGAAGTTTACAAGATGAAGGTGATACTAACTATCCCTTAATGCATATTTACAGGCTAGCTCAATCTATCTATCTCAAAGCGCTTTCTTTTGATGATAACCAAGATAAAATAGAAAGAATGTTGAAGGAGATTGTCCAAGAGAAGTTGATTTATATAGAAATGAACAGGATGGCTTTATTTCATTTGTGTGATTTTTATCTTCGGAGATTAAAACAAACCAATGATTTAGAATTACTGGTACCTCTTAAACAAACTATAAATCAACTAGATGAACTTGCAGAAAAGCAGAAATCATCGATTTTACTTGCTGAAACCTATATGCTCAAATCTCACTTAGCACTAATAGAACTTAAAATTGAAGAAGCAAAAACAATGCTAGAAAAAGCCCAGAATATTGCAGATGAAAAAGGTATAACTCGCTTAGCGACACTAATTTCTAATGAATACGATCATCCTCTAGAACAAATTAGTAGCTGGGAAAGTTTTACTGCTAAACTTCCAAATATTGCCGATCGTATGGAGTTAACTCATTTAGAGGATATGATGAATAAGCTAGTTAAGAATAGAATAAGCTTTGCAGATGTTTCTCATGAAAATGAAGATCCAAGTATTTTCCTGATTATGGACAAAACTGGTCATGTTGTTTTTTCTGATAATTTTGAAGATATTCCTCTAGAAAATGATTTAGTTGAGGGGATAATAACTACAATACATGACTTTCTAGAAGAAAAAGAACCTGATATAAATACTTCTCATCGTCTTCAATTTAGGAATTTTGGAATTGTTCTTTATCAAAGTGAGGATATACTACTTAGTTATGTCTTTGTTGGTAAATCTTATTCTGCTGTACAGAAAATAAATAAACTTATCACTGATTTTAGCACATTTTCAGAAATCTGGGGAGATTTAAGCACAAAAATAAACTCCAATCAAGAACTGAGTTTGTCTGACAGAACAAGATTATCTGATTATTTAGAATCAATCTTTATCTAATTTTTCAAGAATTCTGAGCTTTGTTTTAAAACAGTATCAAACTTTCTTTCCAATATCTCTCTCTGCTCAGGTGTAGATTCTGAAAGAAGACTAACAAAAAATTTCTTTGCTTGTTTAATCATCTCTTTAGTTACCTCTATTCTATCTCTTAGAGGTCGATTGTTTAACTCGGCTATTGTAATTCTACGCATCCTCTGCCAATTACTCATGACTTTCCATGTGAATCCCTTAACAGCTGCTTCAGGTATTGGCACTAGACCGTTCATGATTTTTGTTATGGAGTCAACCATGTCTTGTTGAGCAGGATCTAGATGAAGCTTTTTGTATTCTTTCTCAGCTTTATCTATCTCTTCTTGATCAAATTTCAACTCCACAGTTTCAGCAGTCATTATGTTCACCCTGTCATTTTGAGTTATCCCTATGTAGAGATTTCACTATAAGTAAGCTACAGAGAGTTGAAATGTATTTATATCTTGTTTTAGTAGTAAAAATAAGGGTTATAGTGAATAAATATATTAAAAGAAAATCTTACTTCATTGCATATTCAAGGGCAGCCATTGCATGAAGGGTGGTTGTGTCAAATACAGGTATAGGACTGTCTTCCTGCTTAATTAATAAGGGGATTTCAGTACATCCTAGGATAACTCCTTCAGCTCCCTCCTGTTGTAATCTTCCAATTACTTCTAGATACTCTCTTTTGGATTCAGGCTTAATTATATGAAATGTCAATTCTTTGAAAATGACTTCATTAACTAATTTTTGATCTTCTTGATTCGGTACAATAATTTTTAAATCATATCTTTGGAATGCCTTTTGAAAGAAATCAGATTGCATTGTGAAAATTGTCCCCAAAAGACCTATTTTCTTCAGATTTTTGGATTTAGCAGCTTCAGCAGTTACATCCAATATACTAATCATCGGGGTCTTGATTTTCTTTTGTAATCTTTCAAAGACTTTGTGAATGGTATTAGTTGCAATGATGATAACTTCTGCGCCTGCACGTTCTAGATTTTTAGCCGATTGGAAAATAATATTAAAAACTCCATCCCAATCGTTATTAGTCATTAACTTCACAGCTTCTTCTAAATCTAGACTATCAATTATGAGTAGAGGTGAAGACTTTCCTCCTTTTCGTTTGTTATATTCCTTGATTAATATCTTATAATATTCAATAGTAGATTCAGCACTCAGTCCACCTATAATACCAATTTTCTTCATTGATACCATTTCTGTTCCTCTTTCTTATGGCTTTCGCATTACATAGGGTTCTGGGAAAAGTATATATCATCTCTCACTATAATTATATCCATCTTTTTACAATTTAAAAAGGTTTAAAATAAAAAAAGGTCGAAAAACATGTCGAAAAGTACAAGTATTAAAATAACTGCAATTGTCCTTGCTTTAGCTGTTGGTGGGGGTGCTTTCTTTGTAGGAT
>JAUWEG010000200.1 GCA_030608385.1 Candidatus Heimdallarchaeota archaeon | reverse complement strand
GTCCTTTTGAACAGTTTTTGATAACATGAAATCCTTTTTGCTTCCTGATAAAAGAATTAATCTGCTCAAGAAATCTGAATTTTGTTTGTTGAATATTTCAGGAGAACTGAAAACAATGAATCTTCCTCTTCTCTTGAAAGCGGCTAAAATCACAGGTTGATTATCCATTAGAGCAAGAGGGATAAATCGCTTAATTCCACTCTCTTTCATAAAATTTTCATTCATATTCGAATTAATAACATGAGCTTTTGTTATGGTTAAATCGGATCCTAATAATCGAACATTCATTGGTATTTTTGGCAATCCATATACAAATTTTGTTTGAAAAGATATCCCTATCTCTTTTCTGAATTCCTCAAAAAATCTACCTAGCTCTGTCCAAGGTGGAGAAGGTAATGTTATAATCAGACAACCTCCTATATCAATATAGGAAATCAATTCGATGTATTGCTCTTGAGTTAGTTTTTTTCGGGGAAGACTTATGAAAAGGATGTGAGACTTCTCGAGAGTTTTCCGATCTAATCCATGACTCCTTTTTTTGACAATGTTAAATTTTACATTAGCTATCTCAGGATTAATAGAATTAGTAATGACTTTAGGGTTGATTTCTTCATTGAGTGAATAATCTATCGAACAAAGTCTCATCTAGTTTTATTTAATGAAAAACATATAAACACATTGTGGTAGTAGAAATGAGAAAATAGCTGTTCTCTACTCCATAGATTTGAGTTTACGCCTAAGGTCTCGTCTCAATTTTCTTGCAGAGTTGTTCTCAGGAGTAATTTTCAAAGTTTGCATGACCTCATCATAAGCTTCCTGATATCTTTCTTTTGCATTCAAACTTATAGCTCTAAGTAAATGAGCTCGAGAAGTCATATGAGGTCTGTCATGATAATTTTCACCGATTTCAGCTAATACTTTACCTGTATATTCCAATGTTTTATCATAATTGCCTTCCTTGGTGTGCATTAAAGCTAATCTAGACACTAAAACAATATTATTTGGGTCTACTTCTAAGTGATTTTCAATAAGCTTGAAGCCTTCTTCAATAAGATTTGCTGATTCATAATAATCTATTGCTTTCAACAATAAACTTGGATCTTTTATCCTATCAAATGACATGGTTTTATAATAAATGAATAAATACCAGCCTATTGCCAGAGGAAGAGTCACAAATTGCATAATGATTAGAACAATATCTTGTGATGTGAAAATTGATACTATGGGGAAATAAGTCATCCCTAAACTGATTAATGTGAATATTGATATGATGATGTAAAACCTAGTTCCAAAGAGTAACTTGAATCTCTTCTTAAGGAATATTTTATCATCTTCATCATCTAATTTGATTAAAACTTCAATATTATCTGGCACTAGTACGTGTCCTGCAAACTCCAGAATTGAGGTGAAAAACAGAGCTACAAAATTAAAAATCAGTGCTATCAAGAAATCTTTGTTCTGATAAGCAGGATATCTAAATAAGATGAATAGATATCCCAAAATTATTTGTATAAAATGGTAGTTTCTTAATACTTTGATAGATGATAAATATATCATTCTTTTAAAATGAACTTGCTTTGGCAAAGGTCTTCGTCTAAATCTGACAATTCCCCAACTTACCAGCAATATTCCAATAGCTGGAAAGGAAGCGAAAGCTATAGTATCATCAGATCTTATGTCAGTAAAAGCTAATATAAGAACTACTAAACAAGCTATGACCACACTTAAATCTTCAGGAGAGAGAGACATTTCTTTATCTGACTTATACATACACAGCACTAATCCTTCGATATGAATAAGAAGTATATATATTGATAAATTTGACGCATAGACAGAATCTATTTTGATTGTGGTTTTTCGATTTCTTTTGTATATTTGTTAGCACTTTTTTGTAACTGTGTCTTATCTAGAACCTTTGCTAAGCGCTCAATTGCATTCAAGTTATGCACCAATGCATCTAACCATGAATACAAATCACCAGGATAGAGCTGAATATTATAGATCTTACGAAATTCGCTAGAAATACGAATAGGTGAATAACCTAGTTTCCTTAGTTCAACCAGTTTTTTCGAAAGGTTAATCTCTCCACAATTACAAAAAGGTCTATCTACGCATTTACAGGTGAAGAATTCTTTGGTCCAAATTGCAAATGTGTCAATAATCAGTTTTGTAGGACTCCTTCTACCCCAACCATGACCTGAATAAAGGTCAAGAATTGCTCCCGAGAAGATATTAGTTGAAATATTTGTTTTTAGAGTTCTTTCTATATCCCCATGCACTCTTGGAACTAAATGAGCAGATCTGAAAGGTTGTATTTTAATGGCTAATGTTAAAGCAAAGTCTTCCTCAAAGCTTCTGGATTTTTTCCTTTCAATTTCTTGTACTAAACGTAGAGCATATGCAGGGGATAAAAATGATAAAGAAACAGCTTTTCCTAAATCTGTAGGAATGATTACCATGTTTACAACATCAATCATTTTCATCTTGCGTAATGCTCTCATATTATCAGGAAGAGAACTTGATCTCCCTATAATATTTGCAAAAATCATCTTATCGTCTGAAATACTGACATTTTGGAAAGCAACTATTGTCGCTAAAATTTCTTCCTCTTCTTCAATTGTATCTAGAATAGGATCAACATCTTCTATTGGTTTGGTTAATAGATCAAAAGCTACTTGCTCTTCAGTTTCTTTTTGACCTGCAAATATTTTTCTCCCAGGTTCAATTAAAAGATAGACCTTTCCTTTATCGTGATAACCATATCTTCCAGCTCTTCCTAACATTTGATGAAATTCTGCAACAGATAACCATTCAATGCCCATAGCAAGGTTTTCGAAAATAACTGTGGATGCTGGAAAATCTACCCCTGCGCCTAAAGCTATTGTTGTTACAACTACAGAGTATCTTCCTTTTTCGAAGCCTTTCTCAACAATTTTCCTTTGACGATAAGTTAAACCTGCATGGTAAAAAGCAGCTGTTAAACCTCTTTTCTTAAGTCTTTTTGCAACATTCTCACAGTTTCTTCTTGAATTGGTAAAGACTAACGTTTGACCTTTATATCCTGTTTTTGACCTAATTGTTTCTTCATGTTGACAGATTTTGAATAGATGTTCAAATCGTTCATGTTCGTTTTCCGTTAGAACTGAATGTCTTTCCAAAGGTATTGGTCTACCCATATACTCTACTACTTCGGCATTGAGATCTTCTCCTAAAACCTTTGGATTTCCAATGGTTGCAGAGAGATAGATAAATTGAGCTTTGGGAAATAGAGCTTTTAATCGAGAAATTAAACCATTTAATCTAAAACCTCTTTCTTTAGCAACAAGCATCTGTACTTCATCAATGACAATGACACCTATGTCCCCAATTTCTTTGTTTTTACCATCTCTTAGAAGAAAATCAAATGCTTCATAGGTTGCAACAATGATATTTGCTGTCTTAAAAGTTTCATCAATTATAGGTTTATGTTCGCCTTCAACTTGAATTCTACTCATTCCTACTCTTATAGCAGTTTTTAGTTCCAATGCTTTATACCGTTTTTTGAACTG
>JAUWEG010000039.1 GCA_030608385.1 Candidatus Heimdallarchaeota archaeon | reverse complement strand
GTGAAACATCAATTATGCTTCACATGTATCCAGAAGTAGTAGATATGAATAAAGCAGTAAAGGATTACGATTCTAGACCAGATAGAAGAGGTTTAACAAGAGATCCTAATGGAGATGGAGTGTATAGTTCAACTGGAATATATGGTGATCCTACACTAGCAACTAAAGAAAAGGGGAAAATCTTGACAGATGCCCTAGTTAAAGAAATTATCAACCAAGTAATAGATTTGATTAAACTATAAAAGTCGTTTAAGTTTTTGATAAACAATATACAGCTGAATGGCTTGAGGTGTCTATGAATTCAATATGAAAATCATTGTCGCTTATGATTTTCTTCAAATTATCGGGATTAATAAACTCCCTTATGTTTCTATAAATCTCCCTCTCTTTTAATTTATATTCACGAGTTAGTCTGTTATATGTGGAATAAGTGATTGCTTGCATTCCATAGTCCTTCTTAATTGCTGGAAATTGATAATGTTCACCAGCGATAATATCTTCACTCAGTTCTACTAATAGCTCTCCATTGTGATTCTCTGGTAAATTTTCCGAATTGTAATTTTTATCAGTTGTTTTTGGTTTGTAGGTTGAAAAAAGCCATAATCCCTTAGGATTCAAGTGTTTTCTAACTGCTAAAAACAAATCTTTCAACATTGAAATTGGAAAACTGGGGAATGTATTCATTGGTAACACAATTACATCAAATTGCTTCTGAAACACATCTTTGGTTTTGAGGAAATCATCAAAATAAATACTACAATCCTCTAGCAGTGAATTTGTTTTTGAATAATCTTGGAAGTATTTCTTACAATGTTTACAAATCTCAATTCCAAACAATTTGGCCTTATTAGCCTGTTTTTCATTTTCTACTGCAATTTTGTTTAAAACACGCCCATATGCTGTACCAATCTCCAGAATTGTTTTTGGATTGTTATCGAATATGAATTGTATCTCAGGATCAGATCTACTAGCATGATTTTTTCTTCTTCTCCAAAAAACATCTGCCCAAATTTCTGTAGAATGCAAATTGTTCCTTATATCTGAAACCGATTCATTTTCCAATAAAAATCCAAAGTCATGCAGTCTCTGTAATTCAGATTCGATTTCATCTTTAGGAGACATATAGACTTAATGATTGTGATAATATAATAAATCATCCTATTTGAAACGTTGCTTATCATGTAGTTTTCTTAGGAGAAATCTACAAACTTTTCTTCTAACCAAGTTGCTACCCCCAGAATCCACTTAATAACCCTCGACTAAGTTTTGTTCCAGCAAATCTATCTTTTGGTTTTCCACAACTGCCACAAACGGTATCAGATGGGTCAATCCTAGCTTCACAATATTCACAAAAAATTGCTTCCTTAGAAGCTTGAGCTTTAGATGGATCATAAGGTTGATACTCAGGGTCGTGATCATAAGGTCGATGTTTCTTAGCCAAAACAAAGTCGTTTCTTTCTTTTTGTCTTATCCTAACAAAAACAACCCACATAATAGTAACTATTAACATAACACCGACAGCAGCTGGTACAACGACAATTACAGGATCTTTAAAATCCAAAAAGGCTAGAATTACAACTACTCCACCAAGAATGATAGAAATCAATGAGAGAATAATATATGCTTTCTTAGCTCTAGGTTCCATTACATCATGATGCACGTAGATAGTTACTTAAATTTTGTTAAAGTAAAAACGTTTGAGACAAAACACCCATTTCACATGAAAATTTTTAAACTGAAAGAACATCAATAAAATGTGTCATCAGGTGAAATTTTTAAAAGAGAAGAATTAACAGAAAAAATCCAAGAAATTTTTGGAACACCAGAATTCGGTTTAGAACATATAAATGGAGATATGTATATCTTCAACAACTCCTATTTAGTCGCAAATGTCCTTCTAACTCAAGAAATAGATATTTACATCCCATCAGAGAAAGTGTTTTTTAGTGGAGAGTATGATGAGAAAACATACTTGAGAGAAAAGATTGTTTTTGAACAATATGTGGAGATTTATACAAATAAAAACGAGAATTTCTCTACTATGGCTAGTGGTTCTAAGAAAGCTGCTTCTTTTGATGAAGCTTTTGTTAACATAGAAAAATTTGGAAGAAAAATATTTTCTATACTAGAAAAAATTGCAGGATATTATAGTGGAGATATAAAGTATTCTTATCAAGATTGCAGATTTAAAGGTTTAGAGAAAAAAGACAATGAAAGTTCATCAGAACACGGGTATTTTGTTCAAAGTTCTTCAATAAGCAGTCAAGAATTAAGTAGTGGGAATTTAAAGAAAATTCAGCAAGTAGATAAAGAAATACAAGAGTATGCAGAGAGTAAAGCTGAATAAAATAAAACTCAAAAGAACATCCTATTCTGTGTCTACATCATCATCGCAACTTGCTGTAATTTCTCCTGTCTCCTTATCTACTTCCATATCACATTTTTCACAATATCTACGATAAGCAAACCAGTAGAGAAAACCAACAAAGAAAACTCCTCCTATTATATTTCCAAGAGTGACAGGAAGAAGATTATTTACAAAAAATGTTCCCCAGTTTAGGTTCGAAATATCTATTCCCCCAGCAGCTGCAAGAACTGAACCTTCACCCATTAACAACAATCCCAGAGGAATAAAATACATATTAGCAACAGAGTGCTCGAAACCCATTGCTACGAAAGCTGCTATAGGAAAAGCTATACCAATCACTTTACCTATCAAATCCTTTGCTGCTAAGGATAGCCAGACAGCTAGACAAACTAACCAATTAGCCAGAATTCCGCGGATGAATGACTCAAGAAAAGATAAATTCACCTTAGTTACAGCTAGTTCTAAAGCTGAAGCTCCTACCAAACTACCATTCAGTTTCCAATAACCAGAAATATAGATCAAACCAACTAGAAGAAGAGACCCAGCAAAGTTACCTAAATAAACTAATTCCCCAGTTTCTTGCAACTCTTCTAAATTTAATTTTCTTACTGAATAAAGGCATAACAAGCAGATTGTTTCCGGTAAATAATTCTGCTCCTCCTAAAATTACTAAAATGAGACCAATTGAAAAAACTGCTCCTGTGATAATTTTAGCAAAACCTACTCCAACATACTGAGATAAATCATGGGAAACTAAGGTTGCAAGAGCACCTCCAAAACCTATGTAAACACCAGCTAAAAGTGCTAAAACAAACATAACACCGAAGTTAAGTTCAGATTTCTTTTGACCAATGGATTCAATTTCTAATTCTATTTCTAGAGGTGTTTTGATAGGCATTTCAACCAGCTACAATCAAACTAATCAAATTTCTGTTTTTAAATTGCGTCAAAGAACAAAAAAAGAGAAGAAGTTTAGTTTTTCTTCCTTCTATTTAGAACAACTGGAATAAACATACATAAACCAAATAGTAGAATGTGCAAAAGGGAAAAATTGGTTGTCTCTATTACCTCAGGTGCAGTCACCAAAACAAATACCATTCTTACTGTCTGACTTCCAAGAGTATTTGTTGCTACTATGGTATAGAAGTAAATTCCTTCAATTAAATCATCAACATTTATTGAGATAAATTCTCCACTCACCCAGCCATTATCAAAAGTTAAAGTATCATTTTTGTACAAAGCATATGTTCCCGTTGAAACATCAAATATGGTCCATCTGATGTAATTACCAAGAGATCCTTCAGAAAATGAAACATCTCCAGAGGTCTTAATTACTGGGGTATCTCCAAAAGACGCATTATAGGTTTTAAAGTTCTTAATCCAAAATTCATGCTGATCATTTAGAGCTGAAGCATCATTATAGAAGAAAAATAAATCCACTTCAGTATATTCTGGTACAAGTAAAGAAAATTCGAAGTAATTGAATTCTGTTTCAGTCAGATTTTCATTCCAACAACCAATATCTGGAATACCTTGAATCATTTCTGAAGTATTTTTGTCATATATAGCTATTTTTAGGTTTGGTGTAACATCAATAGAATTGCTTTTAGCTTTACCTTCAAAAGAAAAAGTAGCTGTATGATTAACCACTGGAATTGTGGTATAAACACCACAAAATGAATCATATGTTCCAGAATCTATTTCTTGTATATGTAGATAGGTTTCATTTACATCAAAAGTAAAATCTATGCTACCTTCATCAATCAATGGGGGAGAAGGTAATGAACCAAAATTCCAATTGTTTGTGTTTATTGCAGTCCAATTATATTCATTTATCGGGCGGATATTTTTAGGCATACAAGAAAGAGGAAATTCTTCTTCACCATAAATTCGTAGATCTTTAACATAAACAGTCTGATTCCAATCAGCTAGCCAACCATCCGAATAATAAATGAACATGATTGCTTCATCGAATTCTGTAATGGTGTAATTAATTCCAATGTGATTGTACCCAGAATCATATGTATTATCTTTTCGATATGCAATTATAGGTGTGACATCCATTCTTCTCAGACTGACTGGATCATAAAGTTTGATTACACCATTTCTGGCGTCTACATGTTGAGCAGTAACCCTCATTTCACAAGAAAATGCAAGATGATTATTTGTAACAGGAACGGTTGCATATACACCAACGAAAGCATTGTCTGAATGACCTTCTTGAATTGTTATCAACGAATCATTAATTGAATAAGAGAAAGAATCCCCTGAAGTTGTATCCAAAAGAGTATATTCATTACCTCTTTCAATAGATACTGCAGTCCAGCTTAAATCTTCTGCAGAAATGTAATTCAAATTCGGATTGGAATATCTTCCTAAATCAACATCATGTACAGTTTGGACTAAACTCAGTTGCTGACCTAATCCAATAAATAGGACGATAAACAGTGCACAAACTATCTTTCTCTTCATTTAATTTCATATGCTAGAAATATTTATCCTATAAATTATTTTGGGCAAGATGGTCTTGAAGGATTTCCAATAATTATGAAAATAAAAAAAAGTTCCCCCAAATTTTATTTTTTAGTTTGTTTTTCTATTTTTGATTGTCTTTTTCTTAACTTCTTCTTCATAAAATCTACTTTGAAAGGTTTACCATGGGAAATGTATATGTTTTTTGCTCCTTCTTCAATTATTCTCTCCCAGCTCTTCCAAATACGCTCTTGATCAATTGCAACCGCAGGAATTCCACGACGGAATCTCAGAGGAAATCCATGAACTGAACACCCAATAAGTGCATCGCCCTCTTCTGTTATAACTGCAACAGTACCTGGAGTATGTCCAGGAGTATGAATAACCTTCGCTTTGATACCAAAATCTTCAAGGGAATATTCATCTTGAATAACAATGTCAGGTTCAACGGGGTCGGTTTGTGCCCAAGATTTTGGCATAATTAGCGCCATTAATTTTGTTAGAAAAGTAAGCGGTCGAGCTTCTTGAAAAATTCCTTTAGCTACAAATTCTTTTTCATTTTCATGAACTAGAACTTGTGCGTTTGTAAGTTCCTGAATCGTCTTCAAAGCACCTGTATGATCGAAATGTGCATGATTTATTATTATCAACTTGATCTCTTCTGGAAGAATATTATTATCATCTAAAAGTCTTAAATATTTTTTCACATTGTGTTTATAACCAGTATCGAATTGAATGTAGCCTGAATCAGTTCTAAGTAGATAAATTTTAGTAAAACCCAAATTCAAAGGAATAACTTTTTCCATGTAAAAGAATTTTGGAACCGCTTTTTATAGTTTTGTGAAATATGTAATTCGATACAATATAAGTTTTTTATATTAGCACGAGCTTTGTTGCTTGCTTCATTGATGAAACCTATTTCATATATCCTGAGTTCCTCTCCAATTGATGAGATAATTAGACTAGCTAATTACAATGTAAAACATATATGGAATGTTAGCGAAACAAGAAGCTTCGATGAAATAAATTTTCTTCCTCAACAGTATTGTCAACTCAGCAAACACATCTATACCACTATAGTACCTAAAATCAGAGATAGTACAGACAAACTGTTAATTATAAGTCATTGTTCAGAACTAAATAGATTTCATTCTTTATTAGATGAGATTTGCAAACATGATTTTATAGAAATTCCACGAAGTAATAGAAAACATGCTCAGGTTTATCTAGAAAAGCAAATTGAAGATTATATTAACAATGATTCCTCACTAAAATCTGTTTCAATGAAACAACTAAAACAAGAAATTAAAGACAGACAGAATTTAACAAATTATTTGAAAGAAGTACATATGAAAAAACAAATGAAATATGCAGATTTACTTTCTCTAATTCCTGTAATTCTTGATCGGGATGCTGCATCTTTTCAAAAAACTAAGAATGAAATAGATAAGAAAATCAGCAACAATAGTTTAGAAAGTAAAACAAAAATCGATAAACCATCTATATTGATATTGGGAGAATTTTGGAGTAAGGAGATTTTGATTATATTAGAAAAAATGGATGAATTATTCGAAATAAAGAAGGATACGTTTGAGAATGGACTAGGTTTTGTGTATCAAGAACTTAAAGAAACCTCCATTAAAGATTTGAAGTCATACATTAATTTTGTAGTTCTAAATACAATAAAGGGGAAGTTTAACCCATCTTTACTGGATTTTGATGTAGACGAAATTAACAATTTAGTTGAACAAAATAAGATTGAAGGAATCATCATCTTAAATTACAAATTCTGTGATGTGTATACATTTCTTGCACCATTGATAAAACAGATTCCAGATTTTGATTTGCCTATATTGGAAATAGAACTTGAGAGCGAAGGATTAGGTTTTGAACAAGTTAAAACAAGACTAGAAGCTTTTAAGGAATGTTTGTTTGATAGGAGGGAAAATTGATGGATGCAAGTAAGTTCTTGAAATTTGCTTTCAAGCATTTAACGGTAAAACCTGTAAGTTTTACAGCTTCTACATTAGCTTCATGGTTGACAAATATTAAATCAGATAGAATAATCTATAATCAATACTTTAAGTTTCTCAGAGAATGCTACAAAAATCCAAATAGAGTTGCTTGGATTCCTTTTGTATATCCAGTGGAAATCCTATATTCTATGAACTTGCTACCATTCACTACAGAGGTATTTGGGAGTAACTGCGCTAGAGTACCAGAGTTAATACCAGATGCGTATGAAAGAGCTTTCCAAGTAGGATTATCAGCTGATTCATGCAGTTTTCATCATGCTTCAGTAGGGATATTTGCACAAAATATTCTTCCAAAAGCAAAAATAATTTTGGGGGGTACTCCAACAGGTTGTGAGGATCAATATCATTCATTAAGAATTCTGGCAAAGATGTTTAAAACGAAATATTATGCTATAGACATTCCTAGACATTATTCAGGAGAAAAGGAGAAGTTAGAATATTTCAAAGATGAACTGCATGGATTAATAGAGTTTTGTGAAAAAGAAACAGAGTTCATGTTTGAAAAGGAAGAATTGAGGAGAATTAACTCTCGTTATAGGGAGGTTTATCAGAAATACGAGCAAATCATGCAACTTAAAGCAGATGTTCCAGTAAAGCTTTATGAAGGTCACTTTACAGCTATTTCTTCAGTTTTAGCTGATTATGTAGGAAGTTTAGAGAGGGTTGAAAAATATTTCAATAAGGCAATAAAAGATTTCAACTATCTAAAATTTCCAAAAATGGGCGATTCATCAAAACGTATTGCATGGATAGGACACCCTATTGTTCCGCTAAGAAAACTGCAGTATTTCTTAGCAGAAAATAATGCATTTATAGGTTATCAAGAATTCATGGAAAGTACCGTTCCACCTCCTTTGAAAAGAAATGATCCTATTGAGGAAGTAGCAGAAAAATATCTATCAGCATATTCAAATGTACCAATTGAGAAAAGATTAGATATAATAAAAAAACGTTTGAGTAAGCATCGGTACGATGGTATTGTTTACATGACTTCATGGGGATGTCACCAATTGAATTCTGCAGCTTCTTATATTATTGAGAAATTGAAAGAAGATTATCCTGTCGTTCTGATTGATTCAGATAGCTGTAACATCAAGAATGTTGGAGAGGAACAAGTTAAAATGAGATTAGAAGCTCTTTTAGAATTAATTGAACAACGAGATTAAGAACGGTTTTTGAAAAGTTTTTAAAAGGCCACTATAGTAGCACTCACACATGTTTGTTATTGGGTTAGATATTGGTTCAACTACTACTAAAGCTGCTATATTAAATGATGAGAAGGAAATACTTAGCTATGAGATTATTCCAACTGGAGCAAATATGGTTGAAGCAGAAAAACAGGTCTTTAGCGCTGTTTTAGAAAAAGCTAATCTTGAAAGAAATCAAATAGCTAACGTTGTTTCTTCAGGTTATGGAAGAGAAAGATCACGATATGCTAAAAGTCAAATAACTGAAATTAAAGCAATGACTCTAGGCGCTGAATATCTATTCCCAGGAGTTAGAACTTTGATAGATGTTGGTGGTCAAGATAATAAAGCCATCAAGATAAAAGGAGGAAAAGTGCAAGATTTCAAACTGAACGATAAATGTGCAGCAGGAACAGGTCGTTTTTTGGAACTAATCTCAAAAGTTTTGGAGATACCTATAGAAGAAATGTCTAACGAAGCTAAGAAAACAAGACGGTTTGAATCTCTCTCAAAGACTTGTGCAGTATTTGCTCAGACAGAAGTAATCAACCTTCTTTCCCAAGGATCTACAGCTGGGGAAATAATTCAAGGATCTTATGAATTTATAGCTAAAAGAGTTCTATCAATGGCCACTAGCCTTAGGATTGAGCAACCTATTGTTCTTTCAGGAGGAGTAGCGAAAAGCGAATCACTGGTCAAAATGTTCAATAAAATATCTAGTTTGAAAGTTAAAGTACCAGATGAACCGCAATTGCTAGGAGCCATAGGATCAGCGATTCATGGCTTATCCTAATTTTATTTTCAAGTTATCGGAATTCTTTTTTTCTTTTCCTTCTTGTAACTGTTGAAATAATGCTAATTCCGAGAACAAGAATTGTTAGTATAGCAAATGGATAACTCGTATCTTCTGTTGAAATTATTGTGACTAGAACTGTATCTCTTGCATAATTTCCAAAGTAATCATAAACAACAATTGTATAGTTATATTCTCCAACAATTAGATAGTCTACATTGATTGAGATAAGATCATCATTGACCCAGCTGTCAGTATCAAACTCTAAATCGTTTCGATAGATTGTATAAGTGTCAGGATTTTCATCTTGAAGAGTCCAGTTAATGTGGTTACCTAGAGAACCTTGTTCACAGGAGAAGTCTCCATTACTTAGAATTACAGGTGGGGAACTATCTATATCCGCTTGGATATTAAGTTTGAAAATGATAGCAGTATAAAAAGAACTTACCCAGACGTAGCTGAAGTTATCAATTGTTAGTCCCCAGAAGCTTCTAATAGGTACTTCATAAAATGATTTTACAGTACCATTATGAGGGAAGATTTGATATATTCGATTATCGGTTGAATCGCTCATCCATAAGTATCCACCATAATAAGCTAGTCCTTTAGCTTTCTGACCTGGTGCAGAGAAACTTGTTAAAATATTACCTGTATTCAAATCAATCTTATACAACATATTAGCATCAGTATTGCCTACCCAGACATCTTGACCATCAAAAACAATCCCTCCAGTTGGAAAAACTGGAATAGCTAAAGTATCTATGATATCAAACGAGTCATTCAGTTTATACAGATTATTCATATACGTATCAGAATACCAGAAAAACGATCCATCATGAGTAATCCCTCTTGGATTAGCTGTAGGTAATGACCAGTTCGCTATAATATCTCCAGTAATGGGATCAAATTTGTAAATAGCCCAGTGCCTATATACGATATTCCAGATGTGATTATCATACCACATAGTTCCAAAACATTCAGAACCTGGAGAGGAAATAAAGGAAATGACTGGATCTTGTAGAAGTATATTTTCATCAACATCTGTGTATATTTTTAAGTTTCTCACCCAAAATTCTTGATTCCAATTAGCAATCCAACCATCACCTTGGTAGAAGAAAATAATCACTGAACTATAGCCCTCCAAATAAAAAGTTTGATTGAAAGAGAGAAAACCAGTATCAAGAACACCTAAATGCCCTATAACTGTCCACCATCTGAGTTCTTTCAAAGTAACAGGATCATAAATACCTAATCTCAAGGTAACAGGATCTACATGTCCCGCTCTAGCTCTTGCTTCAAAGGTTAAACTTAGCATATTATTTGTGATAGGTACTTCAGCAGCTCCCCCTAACCATACATCGTATAGTCCTGTTGTTTCATTGCAATGAAATTCTGTCTCATTAATTTCAAAGGAGTATCCGCTACCTGTGAACATATCGAATGGTGTGAACATATCGTTATCAGTTAGTCCAAAAGACCAACTCAAATCATCTATTGTCAAATAAGTTTCAAAAACATCAGTTGAAGGTGGATCTATGGATATGGGGGTTGCTAGTATTTGACCATTGTTTTGACCAATCTGAGCATTACTTTGATTAACTGAGATAAATAAAATGAATAGAAGAAGTGAAGCTAAGCCTTTCCTTGTCATAATTGCTTCAAAACCCGATTTTAACTATTTAAATATTATCCACGAAAATGGTCTGACTTACAGAAGAAAGAGAAAAAGAAAGAAGAGTGGTTACTTAAGCTATTTTTCTTCTTTTTCTAGAGATAACTATTGTGAGAAACAAAGGAACTACTAGTATTAGAAGAGTAAATAGGGAAAGAGAGTTATATTCGGCTACAACAGGGTCACCAAGAGGATAGAGATCGATTGCTCCAGCGGAACCATCAATGGCATATGTCCCCGAAACCCAGTCATTCCAATAATTACCTTCTTGTGTTGCAGAGTCATACCAAAAGTTGTCAGTACATTCATCAGAAGCTTGTGAAGTTCCTCCTAGATTATTGTCTACAAAGTTATTATGATGAATAAGATTACCCCAACTCTCATGACCATCAGGTAATAAGTATACTCCATAGTTATTATTTTCTTGTAGAAGATTGTAAGTAATGACACATTGATCAGAATCCTCAAGATAGATACCTTCCTCGTTGTTATTGCTGCAATTGTTGTTGGTAACAGTAGAACCATCAGAATTCTTAATATAGATACCTTTTAAGCTGTTACTGCTGCAAGTGTTGTTTACAACAGTAGAACTGCTAGAAGAGGTAAGATAGATACCTTTGCTATTGTCGTTACACGTGTTATTAGTAGCAGTAGAACCAGAAGAATGCTCAAACAATATGCCAGAGCCGTTGTCGGTGCAATTGTTGTTAGTAACAGTAGAACTAAGCGCGTAGTAAAGGTAGATACCTCTGGAGTTATCGTAAATTGTGTTATTAATTATAGTTGCTGTGCCAGACGCTATACGATCGATATGAATACCATCGAATACTGAGTCAATATAGCAATTTCGAATAACGAAATATTTCGTTGTTTCAGAGATAAAAATCCCTCTATTATACAAAGTTGTTGTAATATTATATCCTTCAATAACATAGGGATCTTCTTCCGTTCCTGTTCCTGGAAAAACCTCAAATGCACCGTCATAAGTAATGGATATAGCATCATGAGGGATATATGAGGTGTAAGATTTTGGGTCATAAGAATCGGTTGTAGAGTTTACTCTCATGTTAGAGAATGTAATTATTCCAACAATTAATATTGAAACACATAGAAATGTTTTAGTTGAAACTTTAGATTGTTTTGAATACTTTATCATAATTTCACCCACTAATGATGAATCGTAAACTCTACGAGTTTAGAAATATAACTCTTTCGTAGGGGAAAAGGGCTCTCGTACAAAATGTTAGAACCTCAAAGTGGTTTAAAATTTCTTTAAATATACAAATAGGTTCAATTTGCTGAAAAACTTAAAGAAAATAGAATTAAGAAACTGAATAAGACTAGCCTTTTCTGTCATACTGACGGCTAAAGTGAATAAATCTATTTAAGTATTATAGCACAAATTGACTTGAATTACTAAAGAATGAGAAAAAAATGAAAAACGATGAAAACTAAAAATTCCCAGGTTAAGGACAGATTTAGTTAAGTAAGGCATATTCTCGAATTATTCTCGAGTTTAAATATGAAATTAAAACTAAGAGTATGACAGACATGGCTATTAGTACATTACCATTATTGAAAAATGGGGAAGAATATCTTTCTCAAAGTAAAAAAACAATCAAAGGCATCCACGATGAGAATTTATTGGAAGTCTCTATAGCGCCAGAAATATTGGTGCAGATGGCTTTACCAATCAATAAGGGGAGTTTTCATCATCTTCAAAGTATGCCTATAGATGATATAATTGACATTTATTCTGAAGCTGGAAAGATTTTCATGGATGACATGTTGATCAATGGGGTTAACACTTCTGTTGATGAATGGTCAGAACTAATTACCCTTAGTACAGGTATGCCTATACGATTCGTGCGAAATGCACTCAATCTTATTCCGCACATCTTCAGAAAGAGTGAATTGAAGAAGATTCTTCGGGCAAACAGCCCCACAGGTAATCTAGGTATTTATGATAATTTCGTAGATGTTAGAGGAGGAACAAGATTTGGATGGACACCAAGAGGAAAAAATGTAGGTGTAGCTTTACCTGGTAACCACCCAGCTGTGAGCTTATTGGGGACACTCATACCTTTATTCAAAATCCCTGCTCTTATCCGAGCATCTTCGTCAGAACCTTTTACTTCGTTTAGAATCTGTAAGGCTTTATGGGAAGCAGGTCTTCCTCCAGAGAGTTTATTTCACTTCACTACTGACCACTCCGTTGTCGACACCATTGTTCGTAAATCTGACTTAGGTATCATCTTCGGTAATGAATGGATTCTCAAAGCTTATGAACATGACAGTCGCATCAAAACCTATGGACCTGGAAGAAGTAAAGTTCTTGTTGAAATAGAGAACATGACTCCTTCTCTTCTTGATTTATCTGTTGAATTAGCTTATCAGAGCATCAATTATGACACTGGTAGGGGTTGTATCAACGCTTCTGGAATTATTTACAATTCTCCTGACAACTATGAAGAATTCAGGGATAAACTTGCTGAAAAGCTTGCTTCCTTACAACCTTTAGACCCCATGGATCCTAAAGCTGAAATCTCAGCTATGAATCCTGATGCGGCTAGAGGATTGAACAAATTCATTCAAAGCAGAATGGATTCAGGTGTTAAAGATATCACAGCAAAATTCAGAGGTAAGGAAGGTTTCCTCTACATTGATGGGGACTTAGCATTCTTCATGCCGACATTGTTGGAATTAGGAGAGGACCATCAGATGAGAACAGATGAATATCCATTTGCTTTTGGAACAATCTGTAAACCTAGTGATTACTATGCTGATGAACTAGTTTCTGATTCCTTATCATTATCTTATCTTTCAGATAATCCTCAAAAAGCTAAAAGACTTCTCAATGATCCTTCAATCCACAAACTGTTTGTTAATGACCAGACATTCACAATGCAAGTTTCAGCACCTCACGAGGGTTTTCAAGCCGATTTCCTTTATGAAGCTAAAGCTTCAAATTATGATGGAATCAACAATCTCTTGAAATGATTTTTTCATCTCTTTTCTCTTTTAGCTCTCTTCATCTGCAAGTGACTAATCAGAAATAATTTCTACAAATTTGATTCTATTCTAAATTTAGTATAGAGAATTACCTCATAGTGCTTTTACTAGCTTATGTTTACGTAAACGGTAAATTAAAACCAGATTTGTGGGTAATAAAAAAGATTTCAACATTTTAGTTCTAGAAAGGAAAACACTTTTATTTTTAACACTTATTGTTTACAGTTTGAAAAATCTCGTTTGTTCTAAACAAGAGTAATAATTAACAAAAAAGGTTGATATTATGAAAAAGATAAAAACGAAATTATATATGAGCTTAAGTGTTCTCATTATTGGTTTTTTAATAAGTACTTCTTCGCAAAATATGGTTAGCACAAAAGCTCTACTAGAGGAAAAAAATAATCAATACATTAATGATTATTTTGATAGTTCTACTTGGAAGTGGTTAATAACAGAAGTAGTTTCAACAGAGAGTGCATATCATTCTTATGATCCTTCTCTGGCAGTGGATAATTTAGGGAATGTGCATCTAGCGTGGCGGGATGAAACTGATTATGCGGGGAGTGGAGGAGATAGAGATATTTTTTACAAACGATGGGAAGCTTCTACATTCTTATGGACTACAACAGAAGTAGTTTCAACAGAAAGTACAGTTAATTCTGTGAATCCTTCTCTTGCTGTCGATGCTGCAGGGAATGTGCATATAGCGTGGGAAGATCTAACTGATTATACAGGTGCTGGAACAGATGAGGATATTTTCTACAAACGATGGGAAACTTCAACCTCCACTTGGACAACCACAGAAGTCGTTTCCACAAATAGTACAGTACAGTCTTATAATCCTTCTCTTGCTGTCGATACTTCAGGGAATGTGCATATAACGTGGATGGATGCTACTAATTATGCAGGGAGTGGAGGAGATAGAGATATTTTTTACAAATACTGGAATGCTTCTACATTCTTATGGACTACAACAGAAGTAGTTTCAACAGAAAGTACAGAATGGTCTGATTCTTCTTCTCTTGCTATTGATGCTGCAGGGAATGTGCATGTAGCGTGGTATGATGGGACTGATTATGCTGGTGCTGGAACAGATGAGGATATTTTCTACAAACGATGGGAAACTTCAACCTCCACTTGGACCACGACCGAGGTGGTGTCCACAGAAAGCAATGATATTTCTTACCTTCCATCCCTTGCTATTGATGCTGCAGGGAATGTGCATATAGCATGGTATGATTTTACTGATTATGCGGGGAGTGGAACAGATAAAGACATTTTCTACAAACGATGGGAAACTTCAACCTCCACTTGGACCACGACCGAGGTGGTGTCCACAGAAAGTACAGGGAACTCTATCTCTCCATCTCTTGCTATTGAAACTACAGGGAATGTGCATATAGCGTGGGAAGATCTAACTGATTATACAGGTGCTGGAACAGATGCAGATATTTTCTACAAATTCTGGGACTCTTCTTCCTCCACTTGGACTACTTCAGAAGTCGTTTCTACAGAAAGTACTGGTTATTCTTATGTACCTTCGCTTGCAGTTGACTCTGTGGGGAATATTCATGTAGCGTGGTTTGATTTTACTGATTATGTTGGGAGTGGTACAGATGCAGATATTTTCTTTAAATTGCTATCAGGTCCTCCTCCTGCTCCTGAACTAGCTTTTATTTTCCCTAATCCTACTGAACTCACTACTATCTATCTAGATTGGGATAATATTCCTTGGGTAACCTCTTACCATGTTTATCGTTCCACCTCTTACATCTGGTCTATTGAAAATCTCAATCCCATTAACACTATTTCTTCTAGTGAGTATATCGATACTGCCCCTTCTGAAGGATTCTACTACTATGTCATTGTGGCTGCAAACTTAGCAGGGAGTAGTTTTATCTCTAATTGTCAATATGTCGAAGTGAGGTTTCCTAGTTTAAAGGTTCCTGAATTAGCTCCCATTTTACCAAATCCAACAAATACTAGTAGAATCTCTTTAGCATGGGATAGTATTGATGGGGTAACGGAATATCATATCTATAGATCTGCTTCTTACATCTGGTCAGTGGAAGGTTTAACTCCAATTGATATCGTTGGCTCAACTTCATACGTCGACACTCTTCCTGCTGAAGGATACTACTTCTATGTAATTGTAGCCAGTGATGGGTTAAGAAACAGCACTCATTCCAATTGTGAATATGTAGAGTATAAGCCTCCTCAAACACAGGAATCTAGTATAGCTACAAGTTTGATACTTGTTGCCTTTGTTTTCATGTTTGTAGTTACTAGAATACGTAAGAAAAATTCTAAACTGAACTAGTTTTGATTAGTTCTTACTTTTTTTTAATTTCTTTACTTTCAGAGATAATCTGTACAAATTTCACCTTAGATGATTAGATGTTATTAGAGATAAAGTTCAAATAGGATTTTACTAATAGTAAATAGGTGTTATCTGTGGATAGAGCTCAAATTGAGAACACTATCGAAGATATTGTAGTAGTTGCTCAACAAGATGATTCAATTACTGGAATCATTTTATATGGTTCCTACAATCAAAATGAATATTTTGAGGATATTGATATAGCTCTAGCTTTCCAAGAAGATACTTCAAAACAAATGATGTTCTCCAAACGAATCGAGTTTTCCAGTAAGTTTCCAGATTTTTTTGATTTTCAAGTCTTAAATTTACTACCTCTTGCAGTTCAAAAGGAAGTTCTAGAAGGGAGGGTTCTTTATGAAACCAGACCCATTTACGACTTAGCTTATCAGATTATTCGTGAATTCGAGGATTTTGAGAAATACAGGATTCAGTATGTGAAAGGTGTAATGTTTGAAAGTTGAGCATATCATAGCTAAATTTGATCAAATTAGAGAAAATATTCAATTAATAGAAAAAAATTTATCTAAAAGCTTTGTCGAATTTGAGAAACTAGGTATTGTTAAGGATGGCATTTACAAAAGATATGAATATAGTGTTGAACTAGTAATTGATATACTATCTTTAATTAATGCAGAATTAAAATTAGGTATTCCTAATGGAACAAGTGACATCATAGATCAATTACTCAAAAATGAAATCCTAGATGAGGGGTTAGCAGACATTATTAGAGGAATGAAAGGTTTTCGAAATATCCTTGTTCATCGGTATGGAAAGCTTGAAGACAAACTTGCGTATAAGATTATTGTAGAGAATCTATCAGATTTTCAAATAGTAGAAAATCAAATAATGACAGTGCTTAGAAAAATGCAGGAATAAAAGAACCTCAGGTTTGATTCTTTGTAATTTTGTTTTAGTGTTTATTGTTACTAGAATTCGCAAGAAGAATTTTAAACCGAACTAGTTTTCACCAGTTCTTCATTTTTTGATTTTTTCCTTCTTTCTAAATCATTTTGATTATTATCTATTGTTTAGACAAAAGTTTACAACCAGATTTAAGAGAAGATAATAAAGATTACACGCTTTTAGAAGAGAAATGCAAAACATTTTTATTTTAAACAGCTATTTATAGTAATTCGAAAAATCCGTTTAAACTTAGTTAAATTGATAATTAAAAAAAAGGTTGATATTATGAAAAAGAAAAAAATGAAACTATCTATGAGCTTAAGTGTTCTCATTATTGGTTTTTTAATAAGTACTTCTATGCTTAATGTAGTTAACACAAAAGTTCTAGTAGAGGAAAAACTTAATCAGTACAACACAGATTACTTTGATAGATCTACTTGGAAATGGTCCATCACAGAGGTTGTTTCCACAGTAAGTGCAGGTGAGTCGCTCAACCCTTCTATTGCAGTCGATTCTGCAGGGAATGTACATGTAGCTTGGGAAAGTGTTGATGTAGCAGGTACTTTAGCCGATCACAAAATTTCTTACAAGCGTTGGGATGCTTTTTCACAGTCTTGGACGACAACAGAATTAGTTTCTACCGAAAGTACATCTGGCTCTTTTTTTCCATCGCTTGCTGTCGATTCTACTGGTACTGTCCATATAGCTTGGGAAGATTGGACTAATTATGCTGGGAGTGGAACAGATGAGGATGTTTTCTACAAATGCTGGAACGCTTCTTCCTCCTCTTGGACCACCACAGAAGTCGTTTCCACAGAAAGCACAAGTTATTCTTACAATCCTTCTCTTACTACTGATTCTGCAGGGAATGTCCATATAACGTGGGAAGATTTAACTAACTATTCTGGGGCTGGAACAGATTGGGATATTTTCTATAAACGCTGGGACGCTTCAACTTCCTCATGGAGTACTACAGAAGTTGTTTCCACAGAAAGTACATTACAATCTAGTGTTCCTTCTCTTGCTGTAGATATTGTAGGGAATGTACACATAGCGTGGCCAGATCTGACTAATTATGCGGCGAGTGGATCAGATAGGGATATCTTCTATAAACGCTGGGATACTTTTGCTTCCTTATGGACCACTACTGAAGTTGTTTCCACCGAAAGTACAGGAAATTCTGGGAATCCTTCCCTTGCTGTGGATGCTACAGGGAATGTGCATATAGCTTGGAGAGATTGGACTGATTATCTTAGTTCTGGAACTGATATCGATGTTTTCTATAAACGCTTGGACTCTTCGACTTCCTCATGGACTACCACAGAAGTCGTGTCCACAGAAAGTACAGGATCTTCTTTTATTCCTTCTCTTGCTGTAGATACTGTAGGGTATGTACACATAGCATGGCATGATCTGACTGATTACGCTGGAGCAGGACCAGGCGAGGATATTTTCTACAAACGCTGGGACTTTTCTACCTACTTACGGACCACCACAGAAGTCGTGTCCACAGAAAGTACAGATGAGTCTCTCAACCCTTCTATTGCAGTCGATACTACTGGGGATGTGCATATAGCTTGGACTGATTTTACTGATTATGCTGGGAGTGGATGGGATTATGATATTTTCTATAAACAATTCGCAGGTCCTCCTGCAGTTCCTGAATTAGCTATTATTGCTCCTAATCCAACTAAACTCACTACTATCTATCTCGACTGGAATAATGTACTTAGGGCAACCTCTTACCATGTTTATCGTTCCAATTCTTACATCTGGTCTATTGAAGGACTCGTACCTATTACTACTGTTTCATCTAGTGACTATATCGATACTGTACCTTCTGAAGGCTTTTACTACTATGTTGTTGTGGCTGGAAACGTAGTGGGGAATAGCTCTCATTCCAATTGTCAATATGTTGAAGTGAAGTTTGCTGACCTCAATGCTCCTGAATTAGCTCCCATTTTACCTAATCCCACAGATTCAGACAGTATCTCTTTAGTCTGGGATAGCATTGATGATGCAACAGGATATTATATCTACAGATCTGATACCTATATCTGGTCAGTTGAAGGTTTAACTCCCATAGCAACTGTTAGCACAACTTCCTATATTGACTCTCTTCCCTCAGAAGGTTACTACTTCTATGTGATTGTAGCTAGTGACGGAATACTAAACAGCACTCATTCTAATTGTGAATACGTTGAGTATAAAGTTCCTCATCTGAGGGAATTTGGCATTATTTCAGGTTTAATACTTGCTTCCTTTGTTCTTGTGTTTGTTGTCACTAGAATCCGTAAGAGAAATTTTAAACCGAACTAGTTTCCACTAGTTCCTCTTTTTTTGATTTTCTAACTCCCTGCTGGGGCCAAACAAGTTTTGGTTTATCTTACCACGTAAACTATTTTTTGTGTG
>JAUWEG010000153.1 GCA_030608385.1 Candidatus Heimdallarchaeota archaeon | reverse complement strand
GTTTGATTCACTCGTATATTTTCCTTACATATACTTTCTTGCTGGAGAATATGAATTGAGAAAGGAAAAAGTTAAACTTGCTGGTCAAATACTTGAATCAATTGAAGATAAAGATTCTTCAGATTATTTTCTCAGAAAAGCTATATTTCTAACTATGAAAAGTGATAGTTTTGAACAAGCTATAGAAAATCTTGAAGAAAGTATTGAAATCTCTAAGAAATTTGGATTTGATAGAATATTAGTTGATTCATACCATACGCAATCTTGTACTTATCTTTGGTCTGGAGGAATCACAAAATCTCTTAAATTAAATCAACAAGCTTTAGATCTTGCGGAAGAAATAGATTACTACCAGGGAATCACCAGCGCTATGTTTTCTTTAGCTGTTACCTATTTGCATAAAGGGGAATTAGAACAAGCCCTGGATTATTTCCTACAAACAAAAACGCTAATTGAAGAAGGTGATGACTTATATTTTATAGCCTGCTTGTATTTGGATCTAGGTTATTTATATTGGTTAAAAAGAGATCTTAAATCCTCACTTGATTATTATAAGAAATCTGTTTCCACTTTTAAAGAAGCTAAAGTTGTAAGTACACGTCATTTACCATGGACTCTATTCCGAATGAATTTAGTTCTCATTGAAATGGAACAGTATGATGAAGCACTCAAGAATCTTGAACAGATTGAACTCTTATCTCTAATGAAAGATACACCAATTTTCAGACTAATCTATTATCTTGCGAAAGCTGTTCTTCTTAAAACTAAAACAGATGATGATAGTTGGAATGAAGCAACTCTATTACTGGAAGAGGTTGCTGATGAAGAGCTTGTTTATCTTGAGTTAAGCGGTTTAGTAATCTTCCATTTATGTGATGTCTACCTCAAAAAGATACAGAATACTAATGATTTGGATGCATTTGGGAAATTAAAAAATCGAATAATGAATCTTACAGAGATGGCAAGAGAGCAAAAATCACATGTTCTGCTTGTTCAATCTCTCTTGTTACAATCAAAGCTAGAACTAATTGATTTAGATATTGAAAAAAGTCAATCATTATTAGAAAAAGCGCAATCTTTAGCTGAAGAAAAAGGAATCATCAAACTTGCTAAGGTAGTTTCTAATGAATTTGATATTCTCCTAAATCAATTGAGTACTTGGGAAGACATGTCAACGTATTTACCAAGCTTAGAAGAAAGGTTTGAATTTACTCATATTGAAAATTATCTAAACAAAATGATGAGAGACTATATTATACATGAAAGCATTGTTGATGAAAAAGAAGCACCAGTATTTTTCTTACTACTGAATAAGGAAGGGGTCATTCTGTTTTCTGAGATATTCAATGAAGTATCTCTGGAAGGTGAATTACTCGGAGAAATACTATCATTTATCAATAGACTCAATACAAGATCAATGTTTCTGTCTGAAACAACCAAGAGGATAAAACATAAAAATTATACAGTTGCGATTAATGTTCAAGAAGACATATTTCTAGTATATGCTTTCATTGGAAAATCTTATCATGCTTTGCAAAGAATAAATTCCCTCATCAAGGAATTTCGCACTTTTACAAGTGGGTGGCAGGAGTTTTTTGGTAAACTAAAGAACAAGGAAGAGTTGTCTTATTCTGATAGAAAACAATTATCTGAATACCTAGAAGGTGTTTTTTTCTAAATATAAAAATAATCAAAACGCTATTCCAAGAAATTAAATAAGATATTGTTTAACAAGTGATGATAATTGAATCCTAGTTTCTAAATCGATGTTTTTCTTATTTAGCACAAAATCATTCAGAGTATTTGTGATGTCAGAATCTGAGAAATAATCTACGAATCGTGTAAATTTCTGTTTAGCTAAAAATGATTTACCAACAAAAACATAACAGAGGAATAATCCTTGAGATTTCGATAAAATACACATATATTCACGAAACCTAATTTGAATTATAGTTGCACCCTTTTCTAATTGTTCTCTTCTTTCTAGAATTTTAGGATATAAATCTGAAAATTTGGTTTCCTCTAAAGATCTAGATGAGAAGGAATCTGAAAATTCTATTTTCCCCTCATCATTAAAAATCATAAAGAAAATAGGTTGTTCTTCTTCGATTAAAACATCTGTGTAGTTAACCCATCTTGTCATCACTTTGCTCAGAATCTCCTCAATGTGAGTTGTTTCAAAACGTTCTTCTAAAGAAGGTAAACGATCTGAAAGGTCATCCCAGACATCTAATTGTTCTAGAAGAACATCATATTCGTTAGAAATAAGTACCTCAAGTCTCTTCAATCCTTTTTCATTTGCTAGTTTTTGAGCTTCTTCAAGTATATCTAACGAATCTTCAACATTGAACTCTAATATAAATAATTTAGATTGTAAGAAATATAATTCTATTAATAATAAGAAGTTTTGATTGCTTTCGGCTATATAAGAAAGATTCTCGATATTCTGTTTTAATTCTCCAATTAGTTTCATGTCTTTAGTATCTTTAAATTGTTCAAGTAAAATATCACAATAATAAAGATAGGATTTCTCTGTTGCTTTAAAGAACGAAATTTGATCTTCAATCACTTTCTCAAAAATCTCTTTAGCTTTTGGTTGATTCTCTTTATCATATCTTAGAAAGATAGCCTGACTAACTTGATAATAAATGGATATCCTCTTATTTGGATTTGACTCATTGAGTTTAGCTAGCTCAAACAAGTATTCTTCTGCTTTTACAAAATTTCTTTGTTCAGCATAAAATGTAATGAGGTTGAAATAAGCCATCGCAACATGAATATTACATTCATATTTTTGTCTAAATTCTAAGCTTTTCTTACTATATTCTATTGCTTGATCCAATTCTCCTTTCTGATAAAAAGTTTCTCCGAGATAGCCGTAAGCATCTCCCAAAGTAAGAAATTGTTTTGAATCGTGAAATGCTTCCAGAACAAACTGATAGTTTTCTAGAGCTTCTGAAAGATTTCCATGGTAATAGTTTTTACACCCTCTGAGCAATTGTCTCCACCCCACATAAGAATCGCTACTTAATCCTTTCTCATAAAGAATAGCTAACTTTTCATATTTTGAGCTATTAATCATGTCTCCACTATGAACATAAGCAAAACTCAAATGTATCATTGAATGCCATTTTCTATATTGAGAGGTAGATTTTTTTGCGTATTCTAAGTATTGAAGGCCATAATCTATTGCTATTTTAAAGAATCCCTTTTCAGTATAAGCATACCTGAAGCACGCCAAGGATCTCATTATCAATTCTTTGTAATTGAGCTTTTTCGCAAGTGAATGCAATTCTTGAGATTTCTCTATAGATTTATCAGAATCACCCATATACATCAATGACCAACATAAGTCATTCAAAAATTCTGAATAATAGAACTCTTCATTGAAATCTCTTATTATATTCAGAATTGTTTCTAAATAGTGGTTAAAAAGAGAGAATTGGATATTATACTTATATTGAAATTTTGTTTTTGCTTTTAATAAAATAATATAATTATGTCTTACTTCTTTTGATTGCTTTTTTAGCAAGTTTCTTGTTTTTAGTTGTAAAGTTTCAGGAATTTTGGAACTAGAATCCATTAATTCAATAATTTCTAATTCCATTGGTAGATCAATATCTTCGAGAAGTTGATTTGTCTCAGCTGTTATTTCATCTCTGTCTCCAAAAAAATCAACTCTATCGATTAGAAGCATTCGCAAGATTAATGTTTCAAGCTTTTGAAAAGGGGTTATTCTGCTATTCTCTTCAATTTCTTTTATTAAGAGTGAAAACTTCTTGTGTTTTTCGCTAATCAAGAGCTTCTTAGCTAACTGTAAATTAGATTGTAGAGACGACATTTGAAACATCCAAATTAGAGAGTTAACACGTTAAATACATTTTTGCATATAAATTTCTTATGCTTAAGAATCAGTACTTACATGAATCAAAACTAAATCTTCAGAAATATAAACAAAAAAAGGAAAAGTGAAGGAATTGGACTATTTCTTCCTACTTCTTCTAATTACTAGAAGTATTATAGAAATTGATGTTAGGAAAAATACTAAACCAATCTTTTGTGAAAGTTCAGGGACTATAAGGGGGGTTCCTAGAGGATAAGGGTCAACAGAACTGGCTGTACCAGCAATGACATAATCTCCGCCATACCAATTATTCCACCAGTTACCTTCGTTTGTAGCTGTATCATACCACACGTTGTTAGAGCCAATATCACTTGCTTGTGAGTTCCCAATATTATTATCTATGAAATGGTTATGATGAACGATTACATTTGATGTGCCAACATCAAGAAGTATACCATAGCTTGGATGCTGTTGAATAGTATTGTAGGTTATATTGGTATCAATTGTGTTTAGCAATTCTAATCCAAAGACCTCACTTTCAATAAAGGAATTATTTGAGATTTGAAGATTTTCAGAATTAATAATATAAAGGTTATTTTTTTCATTTGCTTCAAAGGTATTGTTAATTATATTTGCATAGGAGACACCATACAATGCTATACCTGCAATTTCCCATTCTTGGTATTCAATCAAATATACTGCTACGTTCTTCACTATGTTTTCTTTAACCAAAATTCTATCAGAATTTCTTATATAAATCCCTGCGAAGATAACACTATCTTCAATATTTATATAATTCTCTGTGATGTTAGTGTCTGAGCTATCATCAACAAATATTACTGAATAATGTTCGGGTTGATCGCTATATTTAAGATAATTTTCAGATTCTTCTGGGATTGATCGAAGTTCGTTTTCAAAGTTGTTTTTGAATGTCAAGCTTGGAGGAACTGTTTTGTAAATATCATTGTTTTTTATTCTTGAATTAGTACAATTTTTCAGAATGATACCTTTAACATATATGAGAGTATTATCCTCAATTACTGTACCTTTGGAATCTTCAACACTAATACCTTTGCCTATTAGCAGTATGTTGTTGTTTATTATCTTAGCCGTGTTACTTTTAACATTTTCAATTAATATTCCAAATATTGTTGAACTAGTTCCTAATCGGGAAATCTCGTTGTTTCTAATTTCAAAGTATTTTGTTGTATTTGCAATAGTAATTCCAGATTCACCTTCCCCCACCTCAATATCTTTACCTTGTATGATGTATGGATGTGTTTCGTTTCCATATCCAGGATAGCTAGCAAAATCTGAATCATCATCAATCAATATAATAGGATCAGCTTCTAGAGAGGGTAAGAGATCATTTTGAGAAAAAGAACTAGTGGAAATAATCATATTACTAGGGAGAAGAAAGAACAGAATCAGTATAGAAAAAATAGTCATTGATAGTATTTTATTATATTTCATTTTCACACCTTAAATTTGCAACTCATTTGTTACACCATATGTAATAAAAGCGTTACATATAAGTGTTTTGCAGAGCAGGAAACTAAAATCAATAATAAAAGATTCGTTTATTTAGATTCTTCGGATATTGCTTCAGAAACATCTGTTTTGATCGTTTCGGCTTCAACTTGTTTAACAATAATTGCAGGTTTAGGTAGTTCAGCCAGCCCAATTTCTTTTAGAATCTTATTATGTTGCTTTTGGATTAAGAAGAATTTTCGCAATTGAAACCATGAGGTTTTTACTAATAAAGGGACATCTTCAAATTCTAAAATGCAAGAATGATTAATCGTTTCATCCTTAGTTTTTGTGTC
>JAUWEG010000102.1 GCA_030608385.1 Candidatus Heimdallarchaeota archaeon | reverse complement strand
AAAATTTCAAAACGAAGAAACTATGTCTCTCCGATGCATCAAAGCCTTATAGCTAATGATGTAGATCAACAAACTATTGACAATCTAATGAAGGTCGTAGACGAATATTCTAAACTGTATAGACGTTATCTTAAATTGAAGGCTAAATTGCTAGGTCTCCCCAAACTTGGTTGTGAGGATATAGTTGCACCCTTCCCAGATGTCCCAGATATGAAATATACTTGGAAAGATGCTCAAGAATTAATTCTTGAAGCATATGGCAAATTTGATGAGGATTTTCTTTCTGTTGCAAAAGATATGTTTGAAAGAAATCATATTGACGCAAGTCCCAGATTTGGTAAACGCAATGGAGCTTTTTGTTCAACATGGTATAATGGAAAAACATCCTATATTCTTCAAACTTTTTCAGGTGCATTATCTGATGTTTACACTCTAAGTCATGAAATGGGGCATGCAGTTCATGGATATTTGGTAACCCGTGAACAATCTCTTGGAAATACGCAATACCCCATGGTTATTGCAGAAGTTGCTTCAATCTTTGGTGAACTACTTCTAACAGATCTTCTGCTATCTAGGGCAGAAACCAAAGAAGAGAAAAAAGCTATTTTGGGGAGAGTTTTAGATGGTGCAGGAATGGCGACTTTTCAAGTAAGTGCAAGAGTATGGTTTGAGCAAAGCATGTACGATACGATAGAGAAAGGACAACTGTTAGATGGTAAAACAATATCAAAACTTTGGACAACTGCTAGAGATCGAATTTATGGAGATGCAGTTGAATGGTTTGAAGAAATGGACTGGGAGTGGACGATGAAACCCCATTATTACAGATCAAATTTCAGATTCTATAATTATCCATATGTTTTCGCGCAGATGTTTGTGTATGCATTATACCAGCTGTATTTAGAAGAAGGAGAAAGTTTCATCCCGAAATTGAAAGCAATTTTGAAAGCAGGGAGCAGTAAATCACCAAAAGAATTTGGAGAATCAATGGGATTAGATATAACAAAACCTGATTTCTGGAAGCTGGGCATGAAGCAATATGAAAGATTTATAGACAAATTAGAAAAAATAGTTAGTTGAAAATATAGGTACTTTCAACTTCTATTCTTACTTCTTATTCATTTTCTAATTGTTTTTTCAACTTCTCGCCAAATGCTTTAGCTTGCATGAGTTCTTCGTCAGTTGGGTGACCAATATTTTCTTTCTCTTTACCAAGTATTCTAATAGCTCCCATGCAATAGAAACGCTCAGGTAGGATAGTCACTTGTTGTTTTTTGGTCAATATTTTCTCCATTGATTCAAACATAACTTCTTTTATTTTTTTGGGAACTTTCTTTTCAGTCATGGGATGAATATCGTCTGGAGCTCCACTGGTAAAGAAAAGAGCTACTTCCTTACCTGCAATGTTTTTTCGATGAAGCTTTTTCAAGTATCTAGCCCCACCGAAACTGATACGTCCCATTATAACCCATGAACCTACAACTATCAGATCATAATCTATTAGGTCTGGAATATTACGTTTGTCCCTAAATTCAACCTCAAGACCCTCAGCAATCTTAAGTGCTACTTTTTTGGTGTTACCACTACGAGAATTATAAAGTACAATTGCTTTAACCATTGTAGTCAACCAAATTGGATAAGTAAGAAATAAGTTATATAGGTTTGCTAATCTTTTTGCGTAATTGAAGGAAAAAGAAAAAACAAAGTTTATATTTTATGCAAATAGCAAGAAAGTAATCGAAATAATGTGAAAATTATGGTGTTGAAGGGTTTATATTTAGTTCAAAGGAAGGATATTGAAAAAGCTACTATGGTCTTAACTAGAGCCTTTCAGGAGGATCCATTAATCCGTTTAATTTTCCCAGATTCTGAAGAAAGAATGAAATTTACTCCGTTTTTGTGGAGATACCTGATAAAAGATGGGCTAAAATGTGGAACGGTTTATTCTCCTACTAACAAAATAGAAGGAGTCGCAAAGTGGTTGCCTCCCGGAAAAGAACACATGGGTATCTGGAGATCAATTAGAAGTGGGGCACTTAGTATGGGTTGGGCGATGTCAAAACAGAAGGATGAAAGAAAACGATCTACAAGAGAAATTCAACAATTAACTGATATTATACTGAAGAAACATAAAGAAATAATGAAAGAACCTCATTGGTATTTAGCGAATATCGGTGTTGACACCAAATATCAAGGAAAAGGATATGGGAGCGCTCTGATTAAACCAATGCTAGAATATATAGAAAAAGAAGGCTATCCTGTTTATTTAGAAACAAATTTTCAGGGGAATGTTGGCTTATATGAGCATTTAGGATTTGAAGTGATTGATGAAATGAAAATTCCGGAAACTGAAATTATAAACTGGGGAATGATTAAGAAACCTAAATTATAATAACCTAATTTTATACAGATTTTGCCCCGTAATCTCAATAGCATAAAGAAAACCTTAAAAGATTACGTGTTGAGAAAACAACGAGCAATCGGTCGGGGACTTGGCTCAGTCCGGTAGAGTGGTTGGCTCCAGAGAACTTTACTTCGGTAAAGAACCACGAAGAAACCAATTGGTCGGGTGTTCAAATCACCCAGTCCCCACCATTCTATTTCTATTTGTCTGGCTTTAAACGTGCATTTCCTCCTAATATCTTGCGCTCGAGTATCATATCGTTTACTTGCAAAGCACCTAACATACAGCCAAAAATACCATGTGAAAAGAGAGGTTGAAATAACCCTTTTATTGGTGTTCTCATTTTCAGTCTTGTTCTACCAAAATTATCGGAGAAAGGTGCCATTCCATATATAGATCCAGTTGGTGAGCCAGAGTAACGAGCATATGTTGCAGGTGTTGAAATGTCTTTTACAAGAATATGTTTTTTCAGATCTGGAATCAAATATTTTTCAACTAAATCAATGAAGAAATTTGATAATTCTTCCTTTTTCTTATTATATTCCTCTAGATTATTCTCTCGTAATTTCACCCAATCTCCTAGTCCTACAGGTACAACACGGATAGTTATGTTTTGTTTTCCACCTGTTGTTAATGATGGACATATTACTCCCATATGAAATTGCTTTTCTGTAAAAGCCATGTTTCCCTTTTCATACTCTTCAAACAATTTGGAGAATGATTCACCCCCTGTAGTAACAACATTATAACCACAATCCATTCCTAAACCTGCGAGATCGATTTCATCATCTAAACCAAGAGCAATGTTAAATGAAGAGGGTGACATCTTTACTTGCTCAACTTTTTCTGCAAATTTCTCATCTAATTCACGTATTTTATCTAATCCTACCATTTCTTTCATAGCTACTTTAGGGTCTATAGTAGTTATTACGAAATCAGAATAAATTTTCTCCCCACCTTCCAATTGAACTCCTTTAACTTCACCATTTTCAACTAGAATTTTTTCAACTTTTGTTTTGAGAAGAATTTCACCACCTAGTTCTTTGAATCGTTTTTCAAATTGCTTAGTTAGCTCAATAAAGCCTTTTGTTGGTCTGTAAGCATTGTCAAGTACTGAATTCATCGCACCAAGTGTCATAAGAGCCGCTGCCCTATCTCCTGGTAATCCGCTAAAAGCTGCAAAGGCATCAAAAATTTCTACCACTTCAGGATTGGTTATACCAAATTGATCAAAGTAGTTTTTGAAAGTTTTAGAACCATGTTTAACAATTTTTGGACAAGAGACGATTGTCTTCAATAATTCAATAAAACTAGGTTCTGTTTTTAGTTTAAAGAGCTCTAAAAACATAGCCCTCGAATGATCTAGGAATTTCTCTATTTCTTTCGCATTTTCAGGATACTCTTTCATCAACTTCTTCTTGAAAACATCTACTCCTGAAGGCAACTCAATCTTTGTAACCTCTTCTGTTTCAGGGTTAACAAGGAAAACTCGTGTGTAATATCCTTTGAATCTCTTAAGATCTATCTCTATGCCTAGAAGTTCAAACATGTCATTACAGTTTGGGATAATTTGACTAGTATCAAAGAGATATCCTTCACGTGTGTAGGAAGTTACAAACCCTCCTGTTTTGGGTTCTTTTTCTATGATTAATACTGGGTCCTTCTTGGTATCATGGAAACGTGCCCAAGTGACAGCTGAAGTTAATCCTGTGATTCCTCCTCCTATAACAATTAATCCCTTCTTCTCAGTTTTATCTATTTGACTCATTTTTACAACCTTATAGTATCTTCGCAACATCAGTTGAATAAAAATGTTATTCAATTAATTGTTTTTTATTAAACGTTACTAGCTATAGTAATTGTGCCTCTCTTCATCTGTGATTTTAAACGAAAGAAGAAGTAAAATTAGCTTGCTCCTTTTCCTTTTTCAGAATTTCAGACCAAATTTCGCTCAAAAGAACGGGTCCAACTTCGTTTGAATTTTTCTTTTTCGTTAACTGTTACAACAAGATTATACTTGACATGAAAATTATCCTTATCACTCTCAAGTTGGGCAATTGTCACTGCTCGACTGTTTGATTTTTTAGTGATGATTTGTATATCATGTTCATTCTTTAACAGTGCTTGAGCTGGTTCCTTATCTGAAACAATAAATGACGAATTATCTTCAAAAACTAAAGATATCTCATCTTCAGGTAAACTTCCTTCTTGATTTTGACTGAATTGAAAAGTTGTTTTTCCACTTTGTAAATCGCGAGACATTTTCGATTTAGCTGGTGCATAATTTATTTTATACTGATTCAATGGCATCTCTATTTCACCAAACAGTGGTGCATCTTCAGGATGACTTTCAGTTACTATTGGTAGATTTAAGCAAGATTCATATTCTTCTCCCCACCATACAGTGTTTTCCGCGGGATAAGGTGAAGGCCAGATATTAGGAAAATCAGAACCTGCAAGAGATATTTTTATGCTATGTTCAGGATGAAAAATCCAAGAAGTTGCATCAAGTTCAATATTCAGTTTCACTTTTTCTCCTGGAGTTAACAGTTTTGGTTCTGTATGCGAATCTCTATGAGATAAGTTAAGTACTCCCCAGGTAATTATATCTGAACTTCCATCAGGAGCAACGTCAAATAATTTTACAATCAGATTAACAATTGGTGCAGTAGACGCATAAGTTAGTTCCAATTTAGGATGTCCTATGATATCTAACCTTTCTATTAAAGGATCTGACATGTAAACTAATGAATTTTTTTCATCAAAGATCTGTTCTTCTACCTCACCTTTTACTATGTTGGTGTTCCAAGTAGGATTACCCATTCCAACTGCTACATGATATGTATAATTATCACTTCCTTCTCCTTTGATTTCTTCTTCTAATTTCTGTTTGGAGCTTAGAAAAAATCTTTTTTCACTCATATTATTTGATGACCATTTATTTAGTTCTCTCCAATAACCCGGCCCACCTTTGAAATCAGGTTTTGTGAAACTTGATTCTCTCATAAACGCAGTAAAACTTGGTTCATCCATAATGCCTGTTTCTATATTTTTTAACCAGTGATCAAACCAGCGTACAATTTGTGGCATAAAGTTTATTGGTTTACCAGGATATCCCCAATCAGGAAAAACATGACCCCACGGCCCCATTAATAACTTCTTGGGGACAGTCAAATGCTCATACATTCGCAAAGCACTGTTTCGATAAAAATCACGCCAAGCTCCAATAATTAAGACAGGACATTCTATAAAATCAAAATTGGGTCGTAATGATGCTGGTCGCCAATATGGCCCATCTGTTTGATTCTCTAACCAATTTAATTGATAAGGCGTGTTACCTTCTAGATGCTCATTCCATACTGAATCATAATCATTACCAATACTCTCTGCAGGTGGTAAAGCATTCATAGAAACCATCATAGTTGCCCATCCAGCTAAATCAAATAAAGAGCACAAAGCACCGCCATTATAATGCACGTCATCTGTGTAACGGTCATCAGTTGCATAAAGGGGAATGATTGCTTTCAGATGAGGAGGTTGGTGCATCGCAACTTGAATAGCTGTAAACCCAGCATAAGACGTACCAATCATTCCTACATTTCCATTACACCATGGTTGAGCCGCTATCCATTCAACAGCATCATAACCATCTTCCTGTTCCTGTAGAGGATATTCGTCAGTAACAGTACCTTCAGATCCATCTGTTCCTCGTACTCCTAGATGGAGAACAACATAACCATGTTTAGCTAAAAAGTGAAAAAAATTGCCGCGTGACATTGTTCGCCAATCAGAAGAGCGGTAAGGATCATAGTTAATGACTGCTGGAAATGGATCATCTCCTTCTGGATGCCAAGCTTTTGCATAAAGACGAATTCCATTTCTCATGGGAATTCGCCAATCCTTTACTGTAAGGTTATATGTAGGTTGAGAATGAGGTTTTGGTAACCTTCGATCTGATTGACTAGAAATATCCTTCATTTTTTGTACCCTTCAACTAGTATTAACTTACATTTTATTAAGCATTACTCGATATATCTACACCAAAAACATTAATTTTGATTAATCAATTGAATATCTGAAGGATGTCTCACTTAGTTCTTAAGATGTGAATTAGAGAGCGGTGAATTGAAATTGGTTAGATGAATTAAATGATTCCTCTCTGGAGCAATGAGCTCTACTAGCACATAAGATTAACTAGTGTGAAGTTCTATTCTTCTCCATTCTAATTCTATTAAATTTAAAAGAATAGGTTTAATAATTCGGTTCTTAGTGTTAACATTAATGGCACTTCCAGATTATACTATAGTTCTGATAATTTTTGGATCGTTCATCCTTGTATCTATTTTAATAACATTGAAAAGAAGATATTCAATGAGGAATTCAATTGGGTCTGAACTTCCTATTGAAAGAGAACTTGATTTAGAAGGAGAACAATTTGCTGGTGAAGGTCAAGCAAAACTTGCAGGAGTTCAGAAATATTAAATAATTAATTTGGTAAAATTTTATCCAGCGAATATTTTTTCACAGCATTTAACAAAAGAATATGGCATCTTTCGTTTTTCAGAATCTATTTCCCATATAAATTTAACATATTCTTGTAATTCTTTTGGAAGTAACTTAAAGAGAGGTGCTAGAAGAGAATAGCCTATTTTTCTTTGATTTATGTTATCTGCATCCAAAAAGAGTATTGCATAACTATAGCTAGGATATTTCTCCTTAATAGTTGTTTCATACATTTGTTTAGTATTCTCTTCTTCCATCTACTATTTAATTTTCAGAATACTATTTAAAGGCACAAAATCTATATCGAGAAATTTGTGAAAAGCCATAACTTAAAGTATGATTTACAAATGAACGTTTTTTATTCTTTTATTTCCTTTTTTTCCATGAAAAACATATGATGCCAAAGCTTGTAACCTCTTTCTTGGAAAAATTTAGCTAGTTTACTGTTTCTATCAAAAGTTAAGCGAATATAGTTTTTTTTCATGAATTTAATTGTGCCAGAAATAAAATCATCAACGTATTTGGGGTCGGTAACTAGAAAGGGTCTACAACCTGGGAATTCTGGATTTAATCTGCCGTAAATTTGTAGTTTATTGTTTACAAATAAGCCGAGAGGAATAGATTCACCTCCTGTTAAACCAGGATTTTGAATGTTGTTCAGATGTGCTTCAAGTTCTTCTCTGTTAATTTCAGGAAATACTTCTACTATAGTATTATAGTCAGTAGATGTTAAAATTTTTAAATCAGATTTTTTAAATTTTTCACTTGTTTCCTCTATTTTTTTGTAAAACTCTTCCTCTATCCAATAACGCCAAGATTCAAATTGCCTCTTAAATCCATATTTTTCATATAATGAAATAGCTATTTGGTTTTTTGTTTCTACGTATAAGCCTACTCTTTTCATCCCTTTAGTTTTAAAGAAACCAAGGGCTTGTTCCATGAGTTTGTTCCCATAACATTTTCCCCTTTCGATTTTTGTAACTGCAATTTGTCCTAAATGGCCATAATTCTTGTGAGTCATTAGGCGAAAGTAACCGATGAGTATATCCTCTTTAAAAACTCCAATAAGACCTTCATCACCTATCAGTTTAAGAAAACCTTCTTCTTGAATATCTTCACGATAAAAAGATTCTTTGACTATCTCTTTGAAATTTAGCCAATCCTTTGCATCAAGTTTTTTAAAATAAACCATTATATGGTCTAAACAATCCGCATTAATAAAATAGTTTTGATGAGTAGAATTAAATTCCTTCAATTTTGAAGTCTATTCCGAATTCCATTTCATCTTCTGTTATCTCAACAACCATATGGGAAAGCTGTTTATACAATTCAAGATATTGATAACCTCTTGTCGTACAACTATAGATTACTACAGGTCTTTTTTTGGGATTTTCATATTTGATCATAAGACCACGTGATAACATAAAGTGAATTATGCCCTTGGCCCTGTCTATAGGTAAATTAGCCCTTCTTGCAATTTGTGAAATACCAGCTTCACCATAAAATTGTAGAACAGAGATTACGTCTGCATAAATATCATATCTTGTTCTGTTACCTGCTGGCATTTAATTCACCGATTTGTTTTGAATTTTGTACATTAAAAAGATTAGGCCTCAAAAAATCGAAGCCCAATCTTTTAACAGAAAGGTTTGCTTAAATTATTTATATCTCGCGGATGGGTCAGCATCAATATCATTAGCTTCTA
>JAUWEG010000187.1 GCA_030608385.1 Candidatus Heimdallarchaeota archaeon | reverse complement strand
CACACACGGAGGATTAAAACCAAATATAGTTCCAGATTATGCTTCTGCATCCTTTTACATTAGAGCTCTCAAAGATGCCTACTGTAAAGAACTGGTGAAGAAAGTTGAAAACATAGCAAAAGGTGCAGCTTTAATTACTGGTGCTGAAATGACTTTTCAGATAGTGGGGAATCCATATAGATCGCGCAATGTAAACTTCATTCTTGGAGAAGCTTGGGCAGAAAATTTGAAGTCACTTGGTCTTCCAATACATCAAATGAAACATGGAGCAGGTTTAGGATCAAGTGATATTGGAAACGTTAGTCATGAAGTTCCTACGATTCATCCGTATATTGGCATAAGTGAAAAAGAAATTAACGCTCATTCAACAGATTTTGCAAAAGCAGCTATTTCAGATTATGGTCAAAATCAAATTATATTCGCAGCTAAAGCTTTAGCTATGACTGCCATTGATGTTTTTACCAATCCTGAATTGGTTTCAAAAATGAGAGAAGAATTCAAGCAAGAAGAATAAAAAATCTTTTCTATTGACCATAGCGTTTGCGTAAATTGCAAAGGTTTATATATCCCTTTTGTTAAGAATAGTTAGAGTTTGCATAAATTGCAAAGGCTAGTGATTTTAATGCCAGACAAAGAAGTAGAAATTGTAATTAGCTTACGAAATTTAACCAAAAAATTTGGTAATTTTACTGCTGTATCCAACTTCTCGTTAGATGTAACAAGAGGGGAAATCATAGGATTACTAGGTCCAAACGGAGCTGGGAAGACCACAAATATGAAAATGATTTCAAGACTTTTATTTCCAACTGAAGGAGAAGTTTGGATAAGAGAAAATGGTGACTTACAACGTTTAACAGCTCAAAATAAAGATGTATTATTAGATCAAATTGGGTTCTTAATTGAAAATCCAACATTCTATGATCAGATGACTCCTAAACAGATTTTAAGTTACTTTGCTAAATTAAAGGGATATCCTAAGAAGAAGATACCAGAAAGGATAGAAGAAGTTCTTTCCTGGGTTAAGTTATCAGAGTGGATTGATAAAAAAATAGGTACTTTTTCAAAAGGTATGAAGCAGAAACTAGGGATTGTTTCTGCTATGGTACATGATCCAGATATTTTGATTCTCGATGAACCACAAACAGGTTTGGATCCAAAGGCTAGAAGAGAAATTCGTAGCCTTTTCATGGACTTAAAACAACAAGGTAAAACAATCTTCCTGAGTAGTCATCTCCTCTATGAAGTTAGTGAGATTTCAGATCGTATTGCAATCATCAATAATGGACAATTGATAGCATTTGATACTATTCACAATCTTGAATCTATAACTCAAGATAGTATTCTAAAGATTCAATTGCTCTCTATACCCAAAGATATTGAAAAGACAAGAGCTCAACTTGAATCTATAATCAAACCTCTAACAGGTAATAAAAACGGTTCAGGAACTGTACTTTACAAGCCAAATTCAAAAATATTTGAAGTTCATTTTGATGGGAATTTGGAAAAACAGCACAACATTCTTAGAGAGTTAACTAAGAACGAAATAGACGTAGTCAATTTCTCTGTTCCTAGAACAAATTCTTTAGAAGACTTGTATATTAGTTTAGTTTCTGGAGTAACGAAATTAACACCAGAAACTCAAGAAGGGGGAATTTAAATGACAACAACACAAGATGGAGAACTACAAACTAGATTTGAAACTATTCCTTTTGGAGTAAGAAGAAGCTTCCAACAAGTTAATTCAACAATTAATTTTGAAGTTAAAAGACATAAGAAAAATATGCTCACGTCGTTTGGTGTGGTAGTTTTATTCTATATACTTTCACTATTAATCAATGTTATTGGTGAAAGAAGAGGTGTAGAAAGTCCTGCAACTGCAGGAGCATATATGGCTTCTTATCTTGATATGATTTTTGGATTGTTCATATTGATTATAGCTGTTATGTATGGAGGATCTATGATCGCATTAGATTATGAAAAACAAACAGGTAATCTAATCTTCCCAAAAATAACTAAAGGACGTCTTTTTGTTGGAAGACTAATTGCGCGTTACCTACTTGCTGCATTGTCAGTTACAAGTTATTATATTCTAGTGGCAGTAACAGCATTGATAAAATACCATACCTTACCAGTAGAAGCACTTGCATCTTTCGCTTGGGCTTTGCTTTATATGCTTGCGGTACTTTCTATGGTCATATTCTTCAGTAGTTTCTTGAAAAAAACCTCAACTACAATAGTTATCAGTCTAGTAATGATTTTTATTGTTTTCAATTTGACAAGTTCTATACTAGTAATTGCTGGAATTGAGATTGAACCTTTGTTCATTCTAACCTACTATTCGAATATTATCTCACAGAGCTTTAGCATGCCGACTGAAAGATTCTTTGAAGGTCCCTTAACCCCAAATCCTGATGGTCCATCAGGATTTCAATGGATCACTCCAAGTGCTACAGGTGCAGCTGTAGGAATGATAATTTATGCTGCTGTGTTACTAATTGCTGCTTATTTTCTATTCCGCAGAAGACAACAAAAATAAGAGAGAGTTGAAATGAGAGAAAAGATGTCATTCATAAAACTTTTCACCCCACACGTTAATATTAGAAAGACATCTTGCTCTCCTCTACACTTTGATGTATTTGAGAAGGAGTAAACCATCAGAAAAAAAACAGAACAATCACAATAAGCTAATAAACTAATTAAGTGTTGAACATTTATGAGGAATTCTGAAACAAAAAACGACTTCAAGATAAGTTGGCAGATGTTCAAAACAAATTATAAAGCTTTTATTGCTACTGAAATATTTGCCATATTAGCATTTCTAGTGATAAATGGGATGATTCTGGGGATAATTGTATCAATATTTGCTATATCTCCAAATCTTACACCATCAGATCTAATTCCAAGTGCTTCTAGTGATTTTAAGTTAACTTTTAGAGTCTGGGGATTTTTCGCATTTTTGTCTTATCTTATAATGTCAGGATTTCTTTTTTGTCAATTTGGTTTAGCTTACGATATTTTCTCTTCAGGAGACATGTTTACAGAATTCAAGAAGGCTTTCATCTATTTTAAAACAAACTGGTGGAAGTATATCTTACTAACCTTCGTTACAGGATTTGGATTCTTCATACCAGACAGACGAATGTCGGAACACAATCCTAATCCTATAGAAGCTAATTATGAGATATTTCTAATCGTTTCAACTATTCTTCGTTTTGTTGCATTGTTCTTTATAGTAATTGTATTTAACAGTACTTTACCCAGCGTAACAGCTCAAAGAAGTTTAAAGAATGGTTTTATTGAATCGTTCAGAATTGTAAAAAAGAATTTTAAGCGATTGTTTAGGACATGGGGAGTATATTTTCTGTTATTTTCAGTACCAGTATTGGTAGTTACGTTAACACTATTTCTATTGTTGCCTACAATACAAGGAACGGTTGTATTACCAATTTTAATAGCCATTCTAGTAATAGTATATATTTATAGATTATTTATAGGATTTCCAATGATGGCTTTAATTTCTACAAGAATCTACAATACAGCAGATTTTGAGCGATTTAAACCACTTCCAAAAGCAAAAAGCAAATCTGTAGAAACAGAAACTGATGATTCTTTGAAGGAAAAATGAGGTGAAAAAATGCCCAGGGATAAGGATGAAAAAAACTTTTCTTCAATCAAAGAAGAAATAACTATTACGGACCCTGCAGCTGTGCCTATAATCTTTCATCAGAAAAAGGAAGAAATATTAAAATTACTAATAAAAAATGATATGACTATCATAGATCTTAAACACAGAACAAGTATGAATCCAGGAACGATAAAAAGACACATTCTTGATCTACTTGAATATAATTTAATTTTCATTTCCAAAGAGCAACTCAGTGAATTTGGAGTTGTTATGAAGTTCTATAGAGCTGTAGCAAAGAGAGTTAAGTTCAAACTGGAATGGCCTTAAAGTATCTTTTCCATATAAATCCAATTGTGTCTTATTTCATCGGGTACTTCAGTTTCAGGATATTCTTCAATATCATAGAAACCAGCAGATCTATACACTTTCTGAGCTGCTTCCATAAATACACCAGTATCTAGACGTATTTTATAATACCCACAGTTTTTTGCAGTTTCAAGTAATTTTTCTAAAAGAGATTTACCTAAACCTTTTCCCCTAAATTCTGGTTTAACATACATTCTTTTGACTTCAACAATATCTTCAGTCAGTTTTCGTAATCCCCCCATACCTACAATTACATCG
>JAUWEG010000147.1 GCA_030608385.1 Candidatus Heimdallarchaeota archaeon | reverse complement strand
CTCTTTTGTAGCTGCATTAAGAAGAGAAAAACCATGTTCAGCAATAATTGGTGCATGGGAATGATTATTGCATAGCATTATGTTGTTTTCTTTATAGAAACTAAGTTTGTGTCTATTCAATCCTGTACCTAAGATTTGATGAAATTTTAGATCCTTAACAGTTGCAAGGTGTTCGTCAGTTAGTCTGCCACCAACAATGATATCTGCTGTTTGTAAAGCCTTATTTTTTTCTTCATCATCAAGCTCAGAATAGTAAACCAGTGAAGCTGAAGAATCTATAGTCTTTTTAGTAATTTCCTTTTCTTCTTCCTTTACATTAGTCATAAAAAGTACTTTCATCTTACTCTTTTCAGATTCTGCTTCAATAAAGATTTTTTGTTAGTAAGTTGAATCAATAACCTTCATTTAAAGTAAAATAAAATTCTTATACTCAAAAGTAAATGGTAAAGTACTACAATGAGTGACTCAGAAGATTCTTCAGATATTGATGCTTTAATTAAGCAATTGAAGTATAGCTCCATACCTCTACAGAGGGAAAGAGCCGCATATATCTTGAGTAATTATCGTCACTCAAGGGTTTTAGAAGCTCTTCTAAATTCACAACTAAACGACCTCAATCCAAAAGTAAGAGACGCTGCTTCTCGAGCTTTAGCAACCTTAATTACATCTGAAGAAACAGAAGGAGAAATAATTGAGGGGATAAGCGGTGAAACAGCAAATTATGAGACTAAAATAGATAATCAGCTGTTTAACCTAACCAAAGAATTTGAAATTATTAGGAAAGGAATGAGAAAAATCAAATTCAATTGGAAAGATTCTGTTGAACTTAAACAGCTTTTCAAAGCAGTGGATAGGGACAGGTATTTACCAAAACAACCCAATGTAAAGGGATTGGTAAACTCAATATTATTGCTACCTATTGATGATCCTGATATGGGTAGGGATGTTGCAATTGCGATTGTAGAAATCTTGAGAATGAGTTCCGAAGAAACTGAAAGATTAAATGCTATAGGGTGCTTAAATAATATTATCACAAATATTGACAAATACACTCCTTATTTCGGAATAGCTGAAGCATACATTATGATTTTTAAAGCATCTGAAGACTTCGAGATGAGAATTATAGCTTTTAGAAGTCTCGAAGAAATTATTGTCAGAAAAAGAACATTAGCAAAACTGAATCAATTTACAACTGATATTGTGAAATTACTCAAATTTTCTTATGATCAGAAAATAAGAGAAACAGCAATAAAAGCTTATCCTGATTTAGTATTGATTAGAGAAGAAAAAATCCCTTATCTGATAGATTTAATAATTGGGATTGTCCGAGCAACATATGAAGACCGTCTCCGTGAGATGGGATTAAAAGCACTTAATTCAATTATAGAAAAAAGCTACTTAAATGAGGAAAATGTTCAGAGAATAATTAAGATTCTTAAATCTCATCATAACAAGAACGTCAGAATAAGGGCTATAGAGTTGTTTACTCAAATCATCCTCCAAGCTTCCCCAAATATTTTTTCATCGGCAATTAGTGTTATTATGAGTATAGTTCTTAATACAAAAGAAGAGAATATCTGTTATACTGCTCTACAAAATGTAGAAAAATATTCTTTCATGAACCTTGATTCAGACCTTACTAACATTATTTTGCAAACGTTAGACGATATCACACTCAAATCGTATCATCCATTTGTAGCTTTCAGAGCATATAGTATCATAGAGAGTATAATCCTAAACAATCCAGAAAGTTTCTCAACTGAATTTGCAAGTATTTTCGTAGAATGTCTAAAATTACACAAGGATATAGGAGTTACAGAACAAGTACTATTGACATTTTCCGATCTGATAGTTTCGAGAAAATTGATTCCAAGTGATGTTAAGCAATTTATCAAAACATTACTCTACTTATCAGCTGATCCTGAAGTTCTAGAAGGAGTAATAAGCATATTTAAGGAATTGATGATAGCAGATGAACAGGTTTTACCAGAAAAAGTCATCAACAAGCTAATGGAAATAGTCAGTAAAACATTGGTTAAAGAAGACATTTTTTTGCTTTTAACAGAATTAGATGTTCAAGACTTTGTCTAATTTTTAAACATAAAACAGGAATTGTGAAAATATCAGCAATCCTATTACTATTGTCATTTCCCAGACATTGAATTTGAACTCTCTAATGACATTTCTAAGAAGTATAGGCGCAATCACCGAAGCAAATAGAAAGAAAGTGCCAAGGAAATAGAGGTAAACTACATGGTCTACATACGAAATATTCGTGTTAAAGGCTAAACCAACAAAAACAGTTGTTACAATGAAGTCTACAATTACAAAGACAAGGACTGGTAATCTGATTTTCTTATGTACATCCATTTTATAGGCCAATATAAGGACTGGAATGAAGAAAAAGAAAATATCAGTGTAGAAATCAGTGGTTTGAAGCAATTTTAGCTTTAGAACATTACTAGCTATTCCTTGATCAAAATTGGCAAAGGCTACAAATGGAAAACCGATTTCTTGTGATGAGAATGGCCAGAGGAAAATTACTCCATACAAATACATCATGTCAATTAAAATATGAATAGCTAAACCAAAGAACAGACCTATACCTAAACCAAGAAAATCATAATTTTTCTTGTTTTTGATCTTTGGAATAAAATTCAAACTAATAATAATTCCTGGAACTAAAATTAGAAACAAAAGACTGTGAGTAAGAGATCGATGAATTACAGAAGCTTTTTCACCAATAGCTAGATATGCAACAGCTGCAATGACTAAGTCAATATCTGGGAGAATAGCTCCAAAGACTGCTCCTAGTTTGAACTCTTTTCTTTTGCTTAAACTAGCTAAAAGTAAGCCTGTGAGAAGATGTACTCCGCCTTGCACATCACTATGAAAGAAAATGAGACTATATAATTGTTATGAAAAAACAATACGATTTAGGAAGCAATTGTCTTTTCGATTGATTTACTCACTTGTTCAAAGATTACTATTGCTTCATCTTCCTTTAAGTCTCCATGAACAAAAACTCGGCATGAAGGGAAAATAGATAGTTTATTACCTTTTTTTTCATCTTGAAAAATTAACATTACCTTAGTTTCTCTAAGTAACTTGTAAGATTTGAGATTACTAAGTAATTCACCTTTAAGCTGTTGTAATGATACATTGTGAAATTCCTCAGGTATCCCCTCAAATCCTTTCTTTTTCTTACAAGGAGAAACTGTGTGATAAATCATCTGAGAGAAATTACTTTAAACAGTTTTTTAATTTTCCTTCTGATAACAACTTTAAAATTACCTGGTGTTCTACTAAAAAATCTAATTGAAACTTTTTTCTAATTTCTGGAAAAAAACTTAATAAAGTGTAATCATTCAAAAGCTCATGAATAATAATCTTCTAAGAATAAATCTTACAGAGGGAAAGATAAGTACAGAGGAAATACCAGAGAAGATAATAGAACAATATATTGGTGGAACAGGTTTTATTAGCTATTATCTTTACAAGGAACTAAAAGAAAAAATAGATCCATTATCACCTGAAAATATAATTATTATCGCTCCTGGACCTGCACAAGCAACAAAGATTCCTATTACTGGCAGGTATGCAGTAGGTACTAAAAGCCCTTTAACAAATCATTTTCTAGATTCTCACTGTGGAGGATTTATTGGTCCTGAGATTAGAATGGCTGGATACGATTTAATAATAATTGAGGGAAAATCAGCTAAACCTGTCTATATTTCCATTAAAGATGACAAAGTGGAAATAAAAGATGCAGCTCATCTATGGGGGAAATATGCTAATAAAACAGAGGCTAAGATTAGAGAAGACGAAGAAGAGAAGAGAATGAGAATTATCTGTATAGGTCCAGCAGGGGAAAATCTAGTAAAGATTTCTTGCCCAACAGCTGATGGTCACAGAAACCCAGGAAGAGGAGGTTTAGGTGCAGTATTTGGATCAAAGAATCTCAAAGCTGTAGGAATAAAAGGATCTACTCGACCAACAAATGGCAATCCAGAAAAGATAGATGAAATTCAAAAAGATTTACTCAAACGCTCAAAAACTGCTAAGGATTCAGGTTCTGAAATGTTCACATATGGAACAAGTAATGCTGTAGGTTTCTCAAATGAGATGAGTCAATATCCTACACGCAATTGGCAATCAGGAGAGTTTGAAGAACATGAGAAATTAAGTGGAGTGGATTTAGACGAGAAATACACTGCTATTAGACGACCTTGTTATAATTGTCCAATTGGGTGTTCTAGCACACTTGATGCTTCTGCTTTTCCTTGGACAGATGCAAAAGAAATAGCTAGACCAGAATATGAGACAATGGCTATGTTAGGAGGGAATGTAGGATTAAGTGATCTTGAGACATTGATACATGCTAATTATTTGTGTAATCAGCTTGGACTCGACACTATTAGTACTGGTAGCGCTATAGCAATGACAATGGAAGCTGTAGAAAAAGGGTTGATATCAGGACCAGAATTTGAAGGAGTGGAGTTCGGGAATAAAGAGAAAATTCTAGAAATTCTAGAAATGATAGCTTACAGAAAAGGATTTGGAGCTGTTCTAGCAGAAGGAGTAGCACAGGCAGCAGAAAAATGGGGAATAGAACACTTAGCAATACATGTTAAAGGACTTCCCTTCGCAGCTTGGGATCCTAGAGGAAAACTAGGATTAGGCTTGAGTTATGCTACGGCAGCAGTGGGAGCTTCACATTTAAGGGGTTGGCCTGCAACTTCCGAGGTTCCAAAAGATAAGAGTGCATTAGATGTAGTTGATTCTCTGATAGAACAACAGGATTACAAGTCTCTTTTAGATTGTTTAGTAGTTTGTACTTTTTCATATGCTATCAAAGAAGGATTCAGCTTTGAAGATAGACAAAGCATTCTATCTGCAATGTGGGATAGAAAAGTGTCTAAAGAAGAAATGATGGAAATAGCTCAAAGAATTTGGATAACCAAACGACTTTTCAATATAAATCAGTTTGAAGATTACAAGCCGATTGAATATGATGTACTTCCCAATAGATTCATGAATGAACCTTTACCGTCAGGTAGAGCAGAAGGAAGCAAAGCATTTGACAGTGAAGAAGATTTTAAGAAATCATTACAGCTATTATACGAAAAACGAGGTTTGGATAAGTACGGAATTCCAAAAGAAGAGGAAATTAAAAGATTGAACATTGAGAAGTAATCTCTTCTCAACTTTTATTTTAAGTTAAGAAATAATATTTATAAAAAATTAATTTCACTTAAAGTTTATTACTTTTTCAAGAAATTATAAGTTTGTTTTCCTTCTAATGAGAACTGGAAAAAATCTGTTTGTTCAACCTTCCTAATAGCCTTCTTTTTATCGGGTCGGTGAATAGTCAAAGATAATGTTCCCTTAGGTTTCAATATTCTATGTATTTCTTGAAGTATTTTCTCAGGCTCACTCAACATATGAATAGTATCAAATAATAAAACTACATCCATTGAGTTGTCTTCTAAACCAGTATCACAATCTGAATATATTGTCTCGATGTTAGAATATCCTCGTTGTGAGGATATTTTCTTAAACTTCTTTATTGCAAGAGGATGAATATCTAAAGCAAAAACTTTACCAGATTTTCCAACTAGTTCAGATGCAGCAAAACTAAAACTACCAGGACCACATCCATAATCAAGTAAAAAGAAACCAGGACTTATACCAATTTCATTTAAAATTTTCTGAGGAGGAATGAGTATATCTCGAAACCTAAAAAAAAAGCTCATAACCTGGAACTCAATATTAGCTAATATCCTAGTCATGCTATTTTAGCATAGTCAAGAGATTATAAATATCTTTCAATTTAACTTCGAACTGAATTTTCACAAGTGATTTTTCTAGTGTATATAGGCTTTTGTTTTAATTAAAATTCTCTAAGACCTTGAAATTGCAAAGAAGAATAGAAGAAGAACAATAT
>JAUWEG010000066.1 GCA_030608385.1 Candidatus Heimdallarchaeota archaeon | reverse complement strand
AAGAAGTACCTAAAGCTGAAGTCAAAGAAGTACCTAAAGCTGAAGTCAAAGAAGTACCTAAAGCTGAAGTCAAAGAAGTACCTAAAGCTGAAGTCAAAGAAGTACCTAAAGCTGAAGTCAAGGAGAAACCCAAAGCTGAAGTCAAGGAGAAACCTAAAGCTGAAGTCAAGGAGAAACCTAAAGCTGAAGTCAAAGAAGAAGGAGTAGAGTAAAATGGGAGATAATTATGTTATTAGTGAAATAGAAAAAGATCACATTCTATTCCTTTTGGAACAGAATAAGAGGTCCGATAATCGAGAATTGAATCAGATTAGAGAGGTTAATATTGAAACACATTATGTAGGAAAAGCTGAAGGATCAGCTGTTGTAACACTTGGAGATACCAAACTGATTGTTGGGGTTAAAGCAATTTTAGGAACGCCTTATCCAGATACTCCAAACACAGGTGTTATTACAACAAGTGCAGAACTTTCTCCCTTAGCCTCACCATATTTTGAAAGTGGTCCTCCCTCAAACAATGCAATAGAACTTGCAAGGGTAACAGATAGAGCAATAAGAGAATCACATTGTATAGATTTATCGAAACTATGTATTATTCCTGAAAAATCTGTTTGGATATTGTTTATAGATTTTTACATTCTAAATGATGCTGGAAATCTATTTGATGCAGCCACACTAGGTGCAATAGCTGCTTTAGCAACTGCTGAAATACCTAAAACTAAAATTGGAGAAGATGGTGTGGTTGAGGTTTTAGAAGAAAAAGAACCATTACAAATAGATCATTATCCTATTTCGGTAACATCGTATAAAGTAGGTAAATTCAACATTTTTGATGCTAACTTCAAAGAAGAAAGAGTTAGTAGCTCTCGAATAACTTTTGGATTTGATGAAGAAGACCATATTGTATCAGTGCAAAAGGGAAAACAAGGAGTTTATACCCCTGTAGAAATAAAGAAAATACTTCGCGAAAGCTTACTTGTATCGAAAACTTTAAGGAAAGAGCTAATGAAAGCGCTCTCGAAGAAATAAGTGGTGTAAAAAATGCCCAAAACAAAAAAAGTTGGCTCAACAGGACGTTACGGTGCTAGGTATGGTAGTACAATTAGAAAACGAGTAAGAGAGATAGAAGACAAAAGTAAAGCTGTTTACAAATGTCCCATCTGTCAAATGAAGACTTTAAAAAGAGCTGGCCTTGGTATATGGGCGTGTTCTAAATGCGGTGAAAAACTCGCAGGTGGAGCATGGGAACCCAACACTAGCGCAGGGCGAAGTATAACACGAAGAGTTACTCGTATAGCTGAAGGATTAAAAGACGACTTTTAATCCCTCCTATTTTTTATTTTATTTGTTTTTAGTTTAGCATACTTACATTTTAAAACTCTAAAACGTCGTGATCTTAATGACTAAAATCGGTTATACTACATCACGCTCTCCAACTAACAAAACTAGAACTTTCATACATGATATGGTCAGTGTGGTTCCTCGTTCTTCAAGGATTCCGAGAGGATCAACAAACGAAATTTTTTGTTTGAATTCTATGAAAAATCAAGGCTTTGGAACAGCTATTATAATTAATTCAGTAAAAGGTAATCCAAATTTTGTTAGATTATTCAACTTAACAGATAAAATAGAAGAAATCCCCTATGCCATAAAAATTAGAGGCTTAACGTTATCTAGGGATTATCAAAAAAAAGGTAGAGATCGAAAACCTGCTGTTTCAATATTAATTTCAACTCTTGAAAATCCTGTTGAAGAGGAAATTCTAAAGAAATTTCTAGGTATAACTAACGAATCAATCGAGAAAATCAAAAATAAGGAATATGTAACTGTTTATGCAGATTATCTGGATAAAGATGATGGTATTATCTTCTTAGAGTTTCTAGATAAAAACAACAAACAGACTGGGCCTCGCATAAAATTGAGAATAATAGAAAGGCAGATTCAAGACAATAATACGAAAAAAATTGCTGGTGATTGAAATTCAAGAAAAAACCATTTCAAACATAGATATTCTTTTTGAGATTAAACTATCTGATGTTGAAATTTGCAATCAAATATATTCCAACTTACTTCTAGAGACTGATTTCGATTCAAACGAACGGTCTGTTACTACCATTGAGCAGCAGGACTCAACATTGATTTTGAGAATTAATGCGAAAGATTCTATCTCAGCAAGAGCTACAGTTAATTCATATCTCAAATGGATTGATTTATCATTTCAGTTAATGACATATATTAAGAAGAAATCTTAAAGATAGAATTATGTAATATCGGCCTTTTTCAGCTTTTTCTGAACTAAAGGTTTAACAAAAACTTGTCTTGCTGTAACCTTGAGATACAGTCGCTTCTTGAAATATTTAGCAACTTTTCGGTAAGAATCAATTGCACTCCACACGCTGGGATAGGCGTCGATCTCATTCACAATTATTTTGTTGAATCCTCTCTTTTTAATCTCTTGAAGAATTTCTTTTACTGGAAGAATTCCTGCTCCGAATGAGTAATGAGAATCTTCACCTTCTGTGCAATCTGATAAATGAATTTCTTCTAATTCATCAAACGGCATTTTATCCAATAAATCAAGATATTTTTCTGGACCATTACGTAAATAAGAATGAGCAACGTCAAATAACCATCCTTTAAGTTGATTCCCTAACTCTTTTTTGAATAGATTATATGCTTCAATAAATTCCTCATCAGAGGTCAATACTATATTTTCTACAACCAAAGGAATTTTTAGTTGTTTAATATTTTTCAATAGCGTTTCTAGGTTCCCATGAGTTTCGACAGGATGAAAAACCCCTAAAATGATATTCAGATCCTTTCCATAATCATTTACCAATTTAATAATATCTTGAATTTCCTTTTCCTTTTCAGGATAAGCGAAATCGAATCCTTCTATTCCTTCCACAGGTAAATGGAATGTGGTTTTCATCTTTCCCACAGCTTCGATTATTTTATCTATGTTTTCCAAATTTACTCCTTGAGGGTTTATTTCACATGATTCGATTCCTAGTGATTTAGCTAGACGTATGATGTGTTCACAACCAAGCCCCTTATACGCTTGAACGGTCTGACCTATTAGTTCCATACTAGCTGATGCGATGGAGAAATATTTAAACTCATCCCCAAATTATACTTTGAAATCTAAATGAATGCAAAGAGAGCAATAGTTCGTGAACCTGGTAAGAGTTATATTAATTGTGTAACTTCTCATCCGATGGGTCATACAGTAAATTTATCTTTGGCAAAAGAGCAGCATGGGAAATATTGTGAGACTCTAAGAGAATTAGGTTTAGATCTCATAAATCTGCCACCAAAGGACCGCCTTCCAGATTCGTGTTTTGTAGAAGATAATGCTGTAGTACATGGTAAGAAAGCTCTGGTAACACGAATGGCATTAGAAAGCCGAAGGGGAGAGGATGAAGATGTACAGAAAACATTGCTGAACTATTTCTCTGTAAAAAGAGCTACAGCTCCTGCTATTATTGAGGGTGGAGATGTTGTTCATCTCCCAGATAAGTTAATTTGTGGAATTACTCAAAGGACAAACCAACACGGTGTGAATCAATTAAGATCTTGGTTAGATATTGAGATTTCATCAATAACAAACCCCAATATTGTTCACTTAAAGAGCTACATAAAATATCTTGGAAAGAACATTGCTATTACAACAACTGAATATGATAACCACCCCCTGCTGAAGGATCTTGAATTGGTTATAGTTCCAGAGGAAGAATACTATTCTGTAAACTGTTTAGCTGTAGCTGATACAGTTATTATGTCTGATAAGTTTTCATACGCACAAAAAGCAGTAGAAAATGCTGGCTTTGATGTTATCTCATTGAACATGAGTGAATTTGAGAAATGTCAAGCATCTTTAACCTGTCTATCAATCTTATTCTAATTTCTGCGAATTGTTTCTTCAAAATGAATACAAAGGTCTAAATAAGAAAATATCCAATTTAGTTCGATTGATATGTTCTTCCTTAGGCGTATCTACAAATCTATAATAGGTTTTATTACCTGTACAATTGTTGTTGTTCTTCTAATGTTAGTACTCTGGCCAACACTTGGTATCGAAGCTTTAGATATTGCAAATATCGCACTAGTTGCCGATCATGGATCTGGTGGTCATTTCTGGTTAATGCTTCTGATTCTCTTAGTTGTCAACATATTTATCAAAATGAATCTACCTATTCCGATTCCAATTCTGGAAACTTATGGTCTTGATAATACCTTGGGAAATGGAGGAGTATATGTTTTGATACTAGTTATTTGGCTAATCGGTTCTTTTGTTGGAGGTTTAGTTTCCAGAGGGGGATTAAGGTCCGGTGCTTGGTCTGCAATGCTATCTTTCCTATTTCTAGACTTCATTTTTGCTACAATGACTTCTTCATTTTTTGGCTCTGGAGGTCTATTTTTTAGTACTTTCTTTGCAACATTGATTTTAGGTTCATTCATTTTTGTGCCATTAATAGGACTTGTAGGTGGAATAACAGGGGGTATTTTAGGGAAAATGCTCTTTACTAAATCTAAGGATAAAAAGAAAGATCCAGAAGAGTAATATAAATAACATTCTCCCATTACCCACATATTTTTTATATTGAAACATTTATGGTCTAAATGACATTAATGGCTAGTACAGAAGATAATCAAGTTGTGCCCTGGGTTGAAAAATATCGTCCTGAGCGATTAGAAGATTTTGTTGGAAACAAGGAGGCAATTCAGAAGTTAGAAAATTGGCTGAAAAGCTGGAACCAACAAAGGAAGAAAGTTGTTCTACTAGCAGGACCTGCCGGAGTTGGCAAAACTAGTGTTGTATATTATCTAATAAAGAAATATGATTATGAGTTTGTTGAAGTAAATGCTAGCGATAAAAGAAATAAAAAAGCCGTTGAGCTACTTGTTGGAAGATCATCAACCGAAGGAACTGTGCTTCAAGGGGCAAGAGTTAGAAAATTGATTTTAGTTGATGAAGCGGATGGTCTTTTTGGAAACGAAGATAGAGGTGGAGGAAGTGCTCTAACGAAAGCTGTGACTGCGACACGAACTCCAATAATATGTACCGCAAATGATCCTTCAGCTTCATCGTTGAAATCTGCTAAAAAAAATATGTTAGTAATAGAATTTCACAGTTTGAAAGAAGAGGAAATTCTCACTCTTCTCAAGAAGATTGTTAAAGAGGAAAAAATAGACATTAACGATGAAACACTAATTGCTATAACCAAAAATAGTGGTGGTGATGCGAGGTCTGCAATCAATGATTTAGAAGGAGCTTCCTTTGGTACAAAGGATATCAAAATTATTTTTGATCCAAGAAATCAAAAACACAGTTTGGATTCAGCCCTTAACAATATCTTTGGAGCTAAGGATTTTGCTTCTGCTAAAATGGCTTTAGACGGTGTAGATGTTGATTATAGGGAATTACTTACTTATGTTTACGAACATGCCTATAAACAAGCAGATTCATCTGAAGAGTTATTTAACATTTATCAGTTAATTGCTGAAGCGGATATGTATTTACAAAGATGTTATATCAAGCAAGATTGGAAATTTCTCAAATACTTCTTCACTTTTATTTCTTCAGTAGGATTAGTGAAAACATCATCTTTTAAATATGTTAAATATGGTTTCCCAAGCTATTGGTCATTGATGGGAAGGTTAAGAGGTAAAAATAATAGTTTAGTGGGAATAGCAAATAAAAGTATAAAACAACTTCATTGTTCAAAAAAAGCTTTTCAGGTTGATTATTATCCATTTATTCGTGTAATCTTCAATACTAACCCAAAAATGGCAGCTGGTTTAGTCGCTTGGTTTCAGTATGATGAACCAGATATCTTCTTCTTAACTGATAAGTCCAGCAAACTGACAAAAAGAATTCTAGAATACTCAGAAGAAGCATATCTGCAAATGGCAGAAAAGTGGATAAGGAAAGCTAAAGAAATGGATCAAAGTTTGATTTTTTACACGCAGAAAACAACAAAACAAGTTCAAAAATCACCAAAAAAACCAAAAATAGCAACCAAAAAAGAAACAACTGGGAAAGCAGTTAAAAGAAGTTCATCAAAAACTGATAATAAAGATAAGAAAGGAAAAAATTCACAAGTTGAATTAAAAAAGAAGAAAGTTGATGATTCTGAAGCAGAAGAAAAGGAAGAGAAAAAATCAACAGAAAACAAAAATAAAAAAGGCTCTCAAACCTCTTTGGAAGCATTTCTTGGAAAATAATAATTCCTTATTTTCTACTCCTCAGTTTTGGAAATTTGATCACTAATTGGAAACATTAAGCCTGAAGACAGTAAGAATTGAAGCATTTTCTTGAAATTTGAAACATAATAAGTATCTGTATTCCGTCTTTGTCGAACCATTCTATGATGAACCAAGAATTCCAGATTTTTCATTACATCCTTCTCTCTTATCCCAGTTACTTCAATCAATTCTCCTAAACTCATTCCTTCTTCATATAAGCTTAAAGAGACTGCAACTACACCAACATTTACTCTATCAATAACATCACTAGGTAATTCTATGTCTTCTTCAGAATTTTCTTCACTCATTATTTTTCCTCTTATTATCTCTCTTATCTAAAATCAGAGAAAAAAAAGCATCCACTAATGGTGGTGGAATTCCAATGTCTTTTAATTTTCTTCTAATTTCTTTAATTGACATCTTCTCCTTTAACTGGTCATATTGAAAAGCTGCAAACTCTCCATATTCCCAAGGATAAACTATCCATGCTTTAGTTTCCTTGATATAATACTCGGGTTTTATGATACTGTGCTTCTTGTAATAAAGTGTGGAGGTTCTTATCTCCTTAGCTCCCATTTCTTTTATATGTTCAATAGCTGCCATTAGGCTTTTTCCTGAATCTGCAACATCATCAACAATTAAAACTATTTTATCTTCAACTTTCTCAGAAATTCTTTGGGTTATGATAGGATTATCTGTGGCTCTTGAAGTATTGTTATAAAATTCTATCTTTATGTTAGCAGTCCTACGGTTACCATAAAAATCTGCCAACAATCTGGCTGGAATCCATCCACCTCTAGCAATACCAACTATGATATCGGGGTAAAAATTGTCGTCAGTCATTTTTTCGAATAAGTAAAAAGTCATCTGATAACTTTGATCCCAAGAGACTATTTCATATTCAACCATTAGTTTACCACACCAGCAATAGTATGGCGCTTGTTAAAAAAGATTATCAAATATGCTAGTGACATGTGCCTTTTAAGAAACCTTATTAATTTAACTTGAGAGAAAGAGCTTTGAAATTAATAGGTGAGTAAAAATGTCATTTATTGAAAGATTAGAACTAACACTAGAAGAAAAACAAGTTTATTCTCTTTTATTAGGATCCGGTCAATTAACAGCTTTTGAAATAGCTCAGTTTGGAAATCTCCATTTTTCGAAAGTTCAAGTTGCTATTGATGCATTGCAGAAAAAAGGTGCCGTAGGTATATCTGAAGGATATTTCAAGAAATATTTCGTTAGAATACCTTTAGAATATCTTGCTGAAAGTAGCGATCAAATTGGTGCAAGTGTGAAGAATAATTTGGCAAACACTTCAACTTTCATGGAGAGCAAAAAAACCGAGTTTAATGAGCTAAGAACCGATCTTGTAACACAGCTAAATGAATCTGTTTCAAGAAAAGAAGCTGAGTTAGATCAAAAATTAGCGAGTTCATCCTCAGAATTAGAGAATATACGTAATCAGAAAAAGGAATTTGTAGTATCAAAATCAAATGAAATTAAACGTGATTTATCTACTATTCAAGATGAACAGAAACAGAGTTTAACGAATTTTGTTCAAGAAACATTACAGAATAATACAGATAGTATTTCAAGAGCTAAATCATCAATAGATTCAGCAGAAGCAGCAATATCTCAAAAGAATACTGAAAGTGCTTCCACTTCGAGTAGTCAAGTGGTTCAAAATGTTAATCAAACGTTGACATCAATAGAGGAAATATCTCAAACCCTAAAACCAAAGTTGGAATTACTAGGGGAGAATTATTCAGCTAATATAGAGGAAATTCCACAACTTTTGGAAGAAAGTATTGATTTAACAAAAATCGATGTTAGAGCGTTTAATAAAAGTCAAACAGATAAAAATCTCAGTTTTTCAACTGAAACTGTAAGAACAACAGGAGAAACTGTTGATAAAATTTCAGAAACAGTCTCCGGTTCTCTAAATGAGTTAAACAACTCACTTGAAATGCTTTTAAACAGAAAAGTAGAAGAATTGTCACTTCAGGTTCAAGAAGCTGTATCTGCTCTCAATGATAAGGTTTCAGAGATTAAGCAATCTTTATCTGATGAACTCATTCAACAGAAAAATCTTGCCTTATCAAATACTGTGTCGCAAATAAAAGAAGATATGAATCTTAAGTATACTAATCTTCAAAACAGTGAGCAAATTCATCGTAACAACTTAACAAGTGAAAGAGACATGTTTGCTCAAAAACTTGATGCACAATATAATGAAACATTACAGAACTACAACAGTAAGATTCAAGAAATACAAGAAACTGCAAGAATAAGACTAAGTAATTTTGAGGAGAACTTTTCAACTCAATTTAGTGATATTGTGACAGGCATTGTTGACAATTTAAACAATCATGTTCAATCTTTTAAGGATCTCACTACAAAACTAAATGAGAACATTAACCAAACACTAGGAACAGAAACAGACAACCTAAAGGAAAAATGGTCTGATTTAGCAAGTCAAATGCAAACAATAGCTCAAGAGAATGAAGTAGCGATAAATTCAAAGTACCAAGAAGCTGTTAATTTGATTAATTCTTCAACTTCTGCCATTTCCTCTGAATTATCAACTTATCTGGATCAATCCTTTGAATCTACCCGTAACATAACAACTGATATAATAACAACCTCAAAGGCTCAAATAACAGATAGTAGAAATCAACTTGCTGGAAATCTAACTGAAGAAGTAGATGCTGCAGCAAGATTTCTTGCAGAGACAGAAGGAAAGTTTACAGATACAGCAAATCATCTTTTAACAGTATCTTTGAAGTTAAAGAACGATTTCAGAACACTAGAAGCAACAACTAGAGAATCACCTGTACCTAGAGTTGAAACAACATCAATAACAGGATTAGAAGCTATAAAGGATCATATGGATAGAATAGTCAGAGCTGCAAAAAGAAGTGTAACAATCATGTCTCCAAATCCAGACTATGTACCACTAGATGCAGTGAAAACCTTACCTTCAACAGTAAGAGTTACTATAGTTACAAAACTAGATGAAACGATAAACAGAGAATGGATTGATTCAGCATATACGGCAGAAGCAAATGTTGAGGTAAGAAAATTCAGAGATATGGGAACAGGGGTAGAATTACCAAAGTTCATAGGAGTTGAAAGAGAAAACGAGGAAGTTCTGATTGGAGCTGTAGATGAAGCAACAAATGAAGTTGTTGGGATCTTAAGTAGCTCTACAGAATTTGCAAAAATAGTTTCCTACATTGTTATCGCTGATTTTGCTAGAGGAAGATCAACACAAATAAAATAATCTACTTCAGATTATTTTTTTCTATTTTTTATTTTCATGATTATTATAAAACATAGTTAGATTTATTGTAAACAGAAGCTAACTATTCTTTATTTGAAGAGAGGATAGAAAAAGTTGATTTAGTGTGAACAAATTGACATGAGAATGAATGAGTAACTTGAAATGCAGAAGAAAGCGGAGACATGGCTTGAGAGAAGAGTTTAAAAAGAGGAGTAAAAAAAGGATTTCAAACACTAGGTGAAATAAAAAATGCCAACAGTAGTAGATGCAGAATGTTGTATAGCATGCGGTGCTTGTGTGGACATCTGTCCAGAGAATGTATATGATTTAAAAGATGTGGCAGTAGTAGCAAGAAAAGAAGAATGTACAGATTGCGGACTATGCATAGATGAATGTCCAAGCGAATGTATAGATTACGAGTAAATCGGTAATTCTTCTCACTTTTTTTCTATTTATGCTTATATTTCTTGAACAGTCTTTTCCATCCTCTTACTTTTTCTCCTAAATTTATCATACCCATTGGTTTTGATTTGACAACATTCAGATTATATAAAACTTCATCAAATCCATCGAAGACTGCAGGTTCTGAATATCCTCTTCCTAATTGGTCCTCATACATTTCAAGAAATGCTCCGTAAGTCATATCCATTTGATTTCTCACATCTTTATCTGTTTCACTCATTGGTGTAGTAAATACTACTATCACATTTCTTTCGTTATCTACTCTGAAATGCAATTTTAAGTCTGAAAAGACAACTGTCTTTATTTCCTGTTGTCCATATGATTCTTTTGAAAACGCATATAGCGCTGCTAGAAATCCTGTTTGTAATGTATGATCTGGTCTCATTTTACAAGTTTCTCCTCCAAAACATCTACTATAATAAGGAATTCCACTACTATCAATAATAAAAACATCATCTGCCATTTTTATTCACTTTATTACTTTTTGTTCTTCAAACTGAACGGTGTTTGTTGATACCTTTTAAAATTTGGTTTCAACAAAAATCCTTGATACATTTTCCTTTCCCTCATTTTTACCCACATGTTTATTTATTATTTTCTAGATTTAGTATCAACCATGCTTAATCTAGACTGTGTGTTCTTGAAAACTCTCTCTCAAAAAAAAGGCAACAATCCTCTTTCTACCATACTTGTTGATGCAGATAAAGAACACTTCATACTTAACCTTTGGTCTCCATGGCACGAGATTGGAGATTATCTCCAACCATATACCCCTTTGAAGATTTTTAATGTTGATAAGATAGCAGATGATGAATCTTACTATTTTTCAGCAGGTTCTAAATCCATTGTCGTAGTTGATCCTGATATTCTGATGTATGCCACAGCTGCCAACAGCGTATCCTTTTGCCCTCGAAGCTATTATATTAATGAAATCGTTGGTGATACTCCTTCTCCTTACATTGCTATTAGGGGTTCAATTGTTCATGATGCTCTTAGTTTAGCTGTTTCTAACAATTCTAAACCCTCTGAAGAACTATCTAAAGTCCTGGATAATTTTTCTCTTCAGTATGAGCATTATGGGTACAAGAAAGAGACTGTATTTCAAGATGTTAGAAAAATGACAGAAAGTCTAGATTCTTTTGTTGAAAATCTTCCCCCAAATGCTTTGCCTGAAATCTTATTTCTTTCTCCTTTCTTCGGAATCAGAGGTAGAATCGATCTTTTTAGTGATAACAAAATCATCGAGTTAAAAACCGGAAAAGTTTCTGAAGAGAAGGACATTCGCTTTTCTGATCTCCTTCAGGTTTCTCTATATCGTTATGGTCTTCAAACTGATATAGACGAATCTCCTCCTGAAGAAGGAAGTGTTCTCTATGTTGGTACAAATACACTTGTTCAAAAAACAGCTAATCCTAATTGGGGTCTCCTGAGATATGGTATGCAGCATAGAAACATCGCTTACCGAATCTCCCATCTTGGCTATGTGCCTCCAATTCTTCCTGAATCTCAACATAACAGATGCAGAAACTGTTTTGTGAAACACTATTGTGCTTTAGTTTGTGCAGGCTTGAATCAAGAACGTAGCTGCTCAACATGTCCTCATGAGCAGCTCTGTACAAAAAAATCCCTGCCTGATACTCACATCGGATATTTTAACAAATTCTCGAAACTAATTAGATTTGACAAAAGTGAATCAGCAAGAAATCTTTCTGATTTGTGGAAACTTTCAATTGATCAACGCGTTGCCAAAGGAAAAGCAGTTACCGATTTATCTTTGGAAAATGAAATAAAAGAAGGTAGTACAACTAGGTTATTATATTCTTGTAAGAATAACAGTGAGCTTCGTGAAGGTGATATTGTTGTTTTAAGCAAAGGACGAATCAAACAAGGTTTTGTAAGTACTGGTGTGATTTCAAATATATCAAATACATCGATAGAAATTGAAACCAGAGCAACTCAGGAATCAGTTTCAACAATTGATATGTACTCCATAGACGTTGGTTTTAGAAGACAACAAAGAGGTTTGTTTAATCTTCTTTTCAAAAGAAATCCTTTCCGTGAATTAGTTATTCAAGCTAGTAAATCTGAAACCGAACCTATAAAGGGGAAATATATTCCTAGTAATCCAACACAAAATGAAGCTGTTGAAAAGATTCTTGGAACAATAAATTATTCTCTTATTCAAGGTCCTGCAGGAACAGGAAAAACTTATGTAATAGCAAAATCGGCTATTGAGCTAGCTAAACAAGGGCAAACAATTCTGATTACAGCATTTACCAATAGAGCTGTAGATAATGTTTGCAAATATCTACTAGAAAATGAATTTCATAATTTTATCAGAATTGGTTCTTCCCATTCGATTCAAAAAGATATTCGAAATTACACTTTAGACTTTTACAAAAAGCAAAATCCTGAAAAATCCACTAAAGAGATTTTAAGAGAGTATCCAATTATTGTAGCAACCACTACCACTATATCTAATCCAGTTTATGAGAAATTGGGAATCCAAACAATTATCATTGATGAGGCGAGTCAGATGACTGAACCAACGGTTTTATCTTCTTTACTTGAAGGAAATAGGTTCATTTTGGTAGGTGATCATAAACAACTTCCTCCTGTGGTTCAAAGTCCTCAAGCTCAAAAGGAAAATATGGGTATTTCCTTATTTGAACGTTTAGCAGAGAGAAATCCCGCTTCTATACATCTTCTAACTCACCAGTTTAGAATGAATGAAAAGCTTATTGATTTTTCTAATGATCGATTTTATGATAATAAACTCAAATCTTTTGATGATCTTGTTAGATACCAGAATCTTCTGGAATTACCTAATTACAAAGGTGATTATTCCAAATTTAGTTGTCCCGAAATATATGATCCAAAACACCCCCTGATTTTCATCCCAGTTAACGGTATTTTCGATCACCAGAAAAAGTTTAATGTTGAAGAAGCTAAGGTAGTAAGTGAAATAATTTCTAATTTCTTAGATCTTGGGTTAACAACAGATCAACTAGGAGTAATCTGTCCTTACCGAGGGCAAGTAGCGGAAATCAGAAGAAATCTCTCTCCCACTATAACTGTTGATACTGTCGATCGTTTTCAGGGGAGTGATCGTGAATTAATTGTTCTTTCTTTAACCGAAACCACTACAAAGAGTAAGAGAGGTTTTGCAGATGCTAGGCGATTAAACGTTGCAGCTACAAGGGCTAAGAAAAAACTGATTGTTGTTGGTGATCCTTTGATTGATAAAGCGATACTTGGAGATTTTGTTGGTTATTTAACAAAAACTGCAACAGTCAGTGAAGTCACTCCAAGAAAAATGGAAAAAGTAAAAATTACAGCAGAAACAATAATTGTAGCAGAGAATCTATCTAAAATAGCTAAATTCTTCAAAAAAGTAGTAATAAAAGGAAAGCAACTAGCTGAGTTAAAAGAGCAAAAATGTATGGTGTGCTTTCAACCTGTTTATGAAAATGCTATCGAGTGTCCATTTTGTGAGCATCTGTTTCACATAAAACATCTCGTTGATTGGATAAAAGAAAACGAGAGATGCCCATACTGCAAAACTACTTTAAGGATTTATAACTAGAATCTTAATTAGAACCTCATCTGTTTTTTAAAATTAAAATAAAAAAAAGAAAAAGAAAAAAGTTTAGAACTTTATTTTCTGTATCTTCTGAAGGCTAAAATTGATGCCAATCCTAAGAAGGATAGGAATACTAATCCGGCAATTCCTGTAGTAGTTACTGTTATAATTGTTGTATATACTTCAAAACCAGCGTCTGCCATGTATTCGATTGCGAGATCAAGATCATATACGTATGGTAATAATGTTGGATCAAATGCTACTGATACAATAGGACATGAAGTTACACCAGGTGCACCAAGACCTTCTAGAATTTCTGCTACAATAACGTCACGTGGTACAGAATGGCTGATTGCTTTACGGACTGCTTTAGCTGCTGCAGGAGTTCCTACAGGGGTTAACTCACCAGTTCCAAATACAGGATGTTTCTGGTTGATAGCCATTTCTTGATGTGATGGATCACTTACAAGAATACCTTCAACACCAGCTTGTATGAAATCTGCTACAACTGGGTAGTATTGTGCATCTACAATATCTACAGTTCCATCGATTAATGAAGCTACTGCGGTATCTTTACCAGAGATAAAGGTCATATACCATGCACTTAACAGAGGAGCATCATAATTGGCTAGATCTGCATAATGTATGTTTGGAATAAGTTTTACAGTGCTAGTGACTGAATCATATATAT
>JAUWEG010000069.1 GCA_030608385.1 Candidatus Heimdallarchaeota archaeon | reverse complement strand
TGTAGCTTTAACTTATGAGAACTGCCTTTACTTATCACATCTAGTAGAATATAAGAGAATTAGATTAAGTATTACTGGTATAACTCCCTCCTTTATGGAAATTAATGATTTGTTCGAAAGTCTATACTTCAGTGTGTTTCTAGAACCTGATTTATTCTTAGCTGGAATTACAAAGACAGGAGCAATACTCGATTTGATTTACGATTTACCTCATAGCAACCCAAACATTGTAAACTACCAAGCTGTTACAACGATGCTCAAATTCTACCCACTTGTCTCAATGCTAGCTTATCCTCTCCAAATTCAACTAAACCAACCTAATCAATTTGAATGGGTTTTTGATTTAGCTGAAACAACTTCGATTTTTGGGAGTAGTAACAAATCTTTTTCATTGAACTTTAAATTCCAGATTTCGTCCCTGACAATTTTTAACATACAATATCCAGAAAACTATAGATTGAATACATCTATACTGAATGGAGTAAGACTTCAAAATGCCCAACCAGTTAAATTAAATGTCACATCGGCTGAAGGAGGATATCATGATATCACATTCTCCCTCTATCTCGCAAATTTCCTTGTATTTGATAATTCATTCAAAATTTTTATCGAGAAAAACATCATAATAAACACTGAGCCAACAAACTTGGAAGTTACTGAATTAGTAGATAGAGATCTTATTCTAACAGTCTATTTAGAAGATGAAACAGGTTTAGGAATCAAAGGAGCTAATGTAACTGTCTTTCTTGAATATGCTTTAGAAAAAGTAGAGATAACTGATAGTTTAGGATATATTACTTTCTATATACCTCTAGAAGAAATAAAGCCTGCTATACCATTTCCCGAAGATCAAGGTCCAACATTTAACTCTACAATTTGGATTGTTGCTTTCAAGGATGAACACATACCAAATTTTGTGATAAAAGAAGTTACAGTAAATTTGAACGCTCTAGTTCTAGATTTAAATCCTTCGCCTCCAGAGGTTAAGGAAGCATCCGATTTATCTCTTTATCTTGATGTTCAATCTCGAATTCAAGCATCTATCTTTAATCCAATTGCTAGAATATTCATCAACAATATTCCGTATGAAGATAAAAATTACAAAATGTCTTGGAAATTACCAACAACTGTAATTATCGGAAAAAGTTGGTTGAAAAATGGAACTTTTGAACCTATATTAGTAGACATTCTGGTCTCTGCTGACGGTTTAAAAGAAGATCAACGTTTTACATTCGAAATTCTAGTTGAACCATTAGGTACTCTGGAAAGGATTTACTTGTGGTTCGAAACAGCTTTACAAAATGATGTTGTAAAAATACTTGGTGCATTAGGTTTGCTTTGGGGTCTATTATGGAGACAATTCAGCCTTTATGTGATTAAAAGAACCAGGAGATGTCCTTATTGTGGGGATGTTACAAAAAGGAAATACCAATACTGTAAGAACTGCGGGTTGAAAGATGAATCACTAGAGTACAGGAAAAAAGTGAAGAAGAAACAGAAGGAAGCAAGAATTGTTACTGCTGAAACTGAATCTCTTGAAGAAAATACTCACCATCCAGCTCAACCAACAATACAACAACCTCAAGTTGAAGAGAAATTCGACAATACCTATGACAGAAAAAATAATGATGACAATAATTACTAACTCTTTTTCTTTTTTCTTTTTAAATTTCACTGACTAGTTTTTTAATTTCATTTCTACAAGGGGCAGGGAAGATTAACAGATTGTTATATTTTGGCTTTGTCAAGCTTGCTATGACATCAGATACCTCAGAAAGTTGCTTCAAATGACCTTCTTTCATTTTAATCATAATAGCATTACGATTAGTCTCTTCATAAGGAGTATAGTATCTACTACCAAATTGATCTATATCCCAGCTGATTGTAGGATATCCATGTTTTCTTACAATAAAATTGATTTTATCTGAATTTTCTAAGACTTTTGCAGCCATATCCTCCGTTAATGGAATGCTTTTGAACAAATTCCTACGAAGTATTTCATTTGCCAATTTCTTGATGAAGTCATCATTTTGTTCTTTAGCTACAGAATAATGCAATTGTGTATATATCACATCATCAGTTAGTGTCATCAAAGTTTTCCAATTTGGCTTATCTGTAAAATCCTTCAGAAATGGAAGACTGGCTATGTTCTTCCCCTCATCGATTTTCTGGATTAATTGAGAAATGAAAAGTTTTAACATGTACTCATAACATCTAACTGTTTTGTGGAAGTAAACTCTGCTAAACTGCATATACAAAGCTAGAAATACTTGCTCTACAGATTGTACTCCTTTTTCTCTTATGGTGATTGTTCCATCTTTTGTTAATTCCATCATATCAAATAATCGTTCAAGATTGTACATTCCAAAAGAGACACCAGTTGATACAGAATCCCTCATTAGATAATCAAGCGCATCAGCATCTAATTGTGAGTTAATGATTTGATTTTTAAACGGTTTATCATCTACACTTTTCCCCTGAATAAGGTTACCAATTTGCTTTCTATTGTAGCCTTCTTTTTCTAAAATTACCGCGATCTCCGATTCATCATCAAGTACAATTTGTTCTGATATATTCTCATGTCTTAGAAATATCCCATACTTATTAGTACAATTAGAATTTTCATAATTTTTACATAGCATTTTTGTTGTATCTTCAAACATATGAGAAAATGGGCCATGACCAATATCATGGATTAAAGCTGTTAAACTTACTTGTTTAATCTCATCTTCAGTAAAGATATCTGGGTGTTTCTTGTTGAGAAATTGACCTATTCTGTTTGCAACATGGTGTGTTCCCAAACTGTGCATAAACCTACTGTGAGTTGCTGAAGGATAAGATACTGAAACTCCCCCAAGCTGTATAATGCGTCTTAATCTTTGGAATTCCCATGTATCAATGATGTCAATTATTACTTTATCATAAATATCAATATACTTGTGAACTTGATCTGCAATGGACCTATAAACAGACATTATGTATTTTGAACAGAAAGAGTTCATAACTTTTTTGTATGGACAGATATCTGGACAGCTTCTGGACAAATGTTCATATATTTTACTTCATAGTGTGTTGTGAGAAGAATGAAAATAGCTATGATAGGAACTGGATATGTTGGTTTGGTTACAGGAACTTGTTTTGCTAGCAAAGGTCATAATGTGATCTGTGTAGATGTTATTGAAGAAAAGATAAAGAAAATTAACGAAGGTATTGCTCCCATCTTTGAAGAAGGATTGGATGAGATGTTACAAACCATGGTGTCTAAAGGAAACATAAAAGCTACACTTAACATGAGTGAAGCAATAGCAGAATCCGAATTAATCTATATCTGCGTTGGGACACCTACACGAGAAGGCGGTGCTTATGATTATACTTTTCTAAAGGATGCGACACAGAAGATAGGTGAAGAATTAGGCAAAACTGATCAGTATAAAGTAATTGCTGTAAAGAGTACATGCTCTCCTGGAACAACTGAGAACCTAGTTAAACCAATATTAGAAGAAACTAGTCGTAAGGTTGCTGGAAAGGATTTTGGTTTAGGAATGAACCCTGAGTTTCTTAGAGAAGGGGTTGCTATAAGAGATTTCTTGGAACCAGATAGAATAGTAATTGGAGGTATTGATAAGAAATCTCAGGAGATGATAGGAAAATCATACAAAGACCTTGATAGCCCTATTCTCTATGTTGATCCAACATCTGCTGAAATGATAAAAATTGCTGCAAATTCTTTTTTAGCTATGAAAATCTCGTTCATTAATGAGTTAGCAAATATCTCTGAAAAAATCGGGACTGACATAATAGACATTGCGAAAGGTATAGGTATGGATGACCGAATTTCAGACAAATTCCTAAGAGCTGGGCTTGGATATGGCGGTTCATGTTTCCCAAAAGATATTAGAGCTTTATACCATCAATCTGTTGAAATGAGTGTGCCTTCAGATTTACTTAAAGCTACCATGCAAGTTAATGAAGCTCAACCATTTAGAGCAGCAGAGATACTAACAGAAGAGATGGAAGATAGAACTTTGGAAGATAAGAAAATCGCAATACTTGGTATAGCTTTCAAACCTGATACAGATGATGTAAGAGAAGCAGTATCTATAACTTTAATCAACCATTTACTCGATAAAGGAGCTAAAGTTTTCGCTACTGATCCTAAAGCCATAAACAATTTTAAAGAAATCATAAGCCATGAGAATTTAACACTATCAAATAAGATTGAAGATATCCTAAACGGTGCAGATGCCTGTATCTTAGTTACCGAATGGAAAGAATATCTTGAATTAACTCCTGAATTATTTAAGAAACATATGAAAAATCCTCTACTTATTGACGGTAGAAGAACTCTTGATTATGAAAAATTCAGAGAAAAAGGAATAATATTTAGAAGCATAGGATTAGGGAAGTAGAAAATTACTCCTCCCTATACTTTGTTTTTAAGTACTATTTCTTGATTGTATTTTGGTATGATAAGACCTTTATGTTCCTCTCTTGGAACTGTTCTATCAGGTGTATGAACCATCACTTTTTTACCACTCAATTTATCGATGAATTCATTCAATGATTCTGAACTACTGTGTCCACTTATGTGAGCTGAAAATATATTTTGATGGTATCTCTTTTTAGCAATGGAATGACTGTTCTTGAGCGCAAAACCAAGTGTGTTGGGTGCTTGATACCCACAGATAAGTATGCCAGTATTTTCATCTGAACTGGTTTCATCTATCAATTTCCTAGCTGTTCCACCCTGTAACATTCCATGACCAGTTACAACAATATCACTATTTTCAAAATTGTCAGCTGAAAGGTTTTTGACTATGTCAAATTTAGCCCTTAAACCCATGGATTTTGAAACATCAGCTGCAAGACCAGTAGTCATAACTCTTCTTTTAGCAGATACTCTTAATCTTTCTAATCTCTTGATCATTTCTTGAGTTCTGCCAACGGAGAATGCAGGTATAATTAAGCGATCGCATGTTTCCGCTGCTTGTAAAATCACTGTATTTGGATCTTCTTCCACTGTTTCTCTATTATAGTAAGTACCATCAAAGATAGTCACATCACAATCTGTTGGAAGTTTTGCTCCAGAGAATAATTCGCTTTCATCAGCTGAAAAATCTCCTGTAAATAGAATTGTTGTTCCAAAAACATCTATTTTGTAACTTACACTTCCATAAAGGTGAGAAGCTGAATACGGGGTTACATTAAAATCTGGACTAACCTCTACTGTCTTGTTTATCTTCAGTGGATTAAATTCGTTAAAGAGGTTAATAAGATTAGAATTGTTTAGAAAGACTTTCTGAAATGGGGAGGCATTCTTCTTGGTTATGCCTTTTGAACGTAAAATAGATGAGGTTGAGTAGAGAAGTTTTTCAGCTAAAACTCTAGTAGTCTGAGTAGCATACCATCTTTTTCCATTTTCCGGTCTGATGAGGTAAGGTAAAGCTCCTGTGTGATCCAGATGTGCATGAGTTACCAGAACAGCTCTTACATATTTGAGCGAAGGGTGCCATCTAGGAATAGAATAATTAGCAACACTCATCCCGAAATCAAGTAAAATTGCATTATTGTCATGTTGAACTAAAATTCCCATGTTTCCAATATTACCTCCTCCTAGAAAACTGATACGTATTTTTTGAGCGTTTTTTGGACTTGAATAAGCCTTAATAGATGCGTATTCTTTCATTTGTTCTTTTGGTAGAGCTGCAAGCTTTTCCATTAAAACAGCTTTTGCATCAAATTTTGCTAGATGGGGTTCCAGAACAGGATCTATAACTGTGGGTACAGTTCTCATCTTTCTCGAATCATATTCCTTCTCAATTATTTTCTGGAAATTTGCGAGAGAAGTTTTCTTTTCTAAATTGATTTGTTTACTAATGTTCTTAACAGAGAAATAAGCCAGATTATTTAACAATTCAAGATCTACATAGAAATCTAGATACTTCATCGTATCTGGAGTAATTGAGCTTGAAAACTCTTCTATATACTGAGGTCTTTCTTGTATATTTTTGATAAATCTTTCAATTTCATTACCTATCTCTATTTCCCTTTCTGAGAGTTTCATATTTGGAAATAATTTTTTAGTTGTATTGACGAAATCTTGAAAACTAAGAGGGTCTACACCCATTTTCCTAATAAATTCAAGAAATGAGTAAAAGCTATATCTTCTAGGTTTTTCGATTTTATTTTGTTTTTTCCAAAACATCCAATAGCTGGAGACTAGTAACTCGTCTGTAATCAGTTTTTGAGATCCTAATTCTTGTAGTATTGCTCTATACAATTCTAGATTAATCGCATCAAGCCAGTATAATGTAATAGCATAATAAACCATACTTTCAGATATTTCTTCTTGAATACCTGACCAAGAAGTAGTAAACACTTCTAATAATTCTTCATTTTTGCATTGATAATAAGGGTCATTTATATTGTCCGAATAATTTTTGGATTCTTTAAAAATAGCCTGTAAATTATTATTCAGTTTTTCTTTTGTATTTTGTTTAAATAAAAAGTTAATGTATTTTTGTAAATTTAATGTCATTTTTTTCGACCTTGTAATTTTAAATATAAAAAATCAACAATATTTTCTTTTTGTAATATAAATTTAAAATGTATGAAAAGAGAGCAATATTATTTAATCCTCTTTTGTGTCGCTCTCTAGAAGACTGCTAAACGCATCGCGTAATTCTCCTTGCAAGGCTTCTTTCATTTGTTTAGTTGATTTTTGCGGTGATGCTGGTGCAACAGGAGTTGGTTCAAATTCAGCATCTTCACCTTCATCTGTTCTTGATTTTCGTTTTGCTAAAGCATCTTTGACTTCTAAGTTAAGTGCCATGCTAGCAGGCATCGAACCTGGTTCCCCACCTGCAGCTGCTGCTCTTTCTTTCCTGTGTTCATCCGGATCAACTTTAGTTAATCCAGATCTAACATCTTGGATGTCGGTAGCACTAACTCCAAATGGACTAAAAACTGGTGTTTCTCCAGGTGCGCCAGGTTCGCCTGGTGTAGGTTCTGGTGCTTTTTGTAAATTGGAGGCTGCTTTCATAAGATCAGCACTACTGACTCCACCTCCGGTGGATCCTTGACTACCAGATGGAGCGGGAGTTCCTCCTCCACCTCCACTGAGATCAGGAGCCCCAACTGTAGCGGATAAATTAGGTGCTGCAACTGGATTTGAGTTACTTGCTGTTAAGTTTGGAGCTACTGCCGCTGCTGCTGGTGCAGCTACAGGAGAATCAATTGATGGTGCAGCTGAAGGAGCTGGAGCACGAGATGAAACGCCCAATGCATGTTCAATAGCATTGATTCTATTTGTAAGAGTGTCAATATAGTCTTCCATTCTTTCGGTGCTTTTGACCATTATTTCTCCAAAATTCTCTATTAATTTAGTAAGCTTCATAATAGCTTTTTTAGACGGTTCTGCGGTTCCTGATAATAGACCGTCTAGATAGTCATCGATTGACACGTGTATCATGTGAACACCAAAAATATGATATAAAAAGTCTATGTTACTCCTCAAAATATCCAGATATATATGTAGCTTGAGAGTGTAAGAGAAAATTGTTTGAAGATAGAGATTCTCTACTTAAAGACCTCTGGAATTACTGAAACAACTTGCTCAATATCTTCTGTAGTTATACCAAAGTAGGTTACCATTCGGAAGAACTGATCCCCCATATAAGTTACTTTAATGCCATGTTTTTCCAAACCATCTCGAGCTTCAGCAGCAGACCACTTACTAGCAGATGCATCAACAACGGCAATATTTGTGTCAACTGGCTTAACTTTCAATTCCTCAATTTCTGTAAGAACCTTTTCAAGCATCTTTGCATGTTTATGATCTTCAGCTAATCTGTCTATCATGTTGTTTAATGCGTAGATTCCAGGAGCGGCTATAATACCAGCTTGTCGCATTCCCCCGCCAACAAGTTTTCTCTGTCTTCTGGCTTTATTAATAAATTCTTCACTTCCAGCTATTACAGACCCTATAGGACAGCCAAGTCCTTTACTTAAACATATTTGGACACTATCAGCGTTCTCAACAATCTTAGAAGCTGCCATTCCTGTAGCAACAGCTGCATTGAATACTCTTGCACCATCCATATGAACTAAACCGTTATTTTCATGAGCAATTTTGGCTAACTGGTCAATATTTTCTTTAGGAATAATTTTTCCTCCTCCTCTGTTGTGAGTATTTTCTAAACAGAGAAGTTTCGGATCTACCCAATGGACATTATAACCTCGTGTAAAAATCGCTTCAACATCCTTAGGATCCATTAAACCATTATTTCCTTCAATTAGAAAAGGAAATCCTCCAATTAGTTGTGAAAGCCCTCCTACTTCGTATAAGTAGATGTGACTCTCTTTTTCAAGAACAACACCATCCCCACGATTAAGATGAGTCATATTTGCTACTAAATTTCCTTGAGTACCACTAGAAACTAGAAGACCCGCTTCCTTACCAAGTTTCTTAGCGGTTAAAGCTTCAAGCTCTTTTACAGTTGGATCTTCTTCCCAAACATCATCTCCAAGTTCAGCTGTTAGAATAGTTTCCAACATCTCCTTTGAAGGGAGTGTAAAGGTATCAGAACGTAAGTCTATCATTGTTTTTTAGGGAAAGTGTCTAAATTTAAAGTTATCTAAATCTTAACAGATTTATCAACAGAAAACAAAAAGGAGAACAAGGAGTAAAAGATTCACTTTTTTCATTGAAGCTAATTACTTCTTTCAGATTAAATCTCTTTTATAGAGGATTAGATTTTAATGGAATTTTATTGGTTCTGGAAGTTTATCAATATATTTCTTAAATTTCTCAGGCCAATTATTCATGTCCAAACCTTTCTGAGAAATGAAAGCTGTAAGAAATCTCTCGAAACTACCACCACCACATCCCGACCATAATTCGATATTTCCTTCAGCTTTGACAGAGAAACCTTTTGGATATTTCTGACCAATTATGGAAATATTCTGAATTTCTAACCATTCACTCTCATCTCGACTTCCTCTATATGGCATATAAGCTTCATAGTCAATGGTTCCAACAACTAAATCTTCAGCAGAATCCATCTCATCCTCGTGAGCAGATTGTTGTAACCACCAGGGAGTAACTTTGGCTTCTCTAACCTCTAAATCAAGAACTTCTTCAAAGATAACTCTCAGCTTGTCTTTTACAGCCACACCGATTTGTTTAGCTTGCTCAGGAGACCCTATGAATAATGTTTCAATTCGGTGTAATTCATCAACTCTTTCAAATCCATAAGCACTGCCTGACTCATAGCGATAAGTGGGGCCACTCCAGTCAAAAATTTTAATTGGAAGGCTTTCTTTGGCTAAAGTTTTGCCTTGTACCCAAGACCAAAATGGAGGGCATTGAGCATAGGACAATCCACCAATAGGAGCTGATACTTTCTCAGCTAGTTTCTCTGTTGGGATGGTTTTTGTTATTGTAATATAATCCGCAATCTCTTCGAAGTATTCGGGGTCAGCAGATTTAGGTTGAACTACAAAATAGGGTTCAAAACCCCCTTGATAAATACCTTCAGCATGCTCAGACCTCAACCAAATCGACCAATCCACCAGTTTTGGTATCATCATTTGATAGAACCCTAAAGGCTCATAAAGATAATCTATCATAATTTGTTTTAATGCTTCAGCTAAAGCGGTTATGGTAGGAGAAAGTATCCACTGGTTTCTGTAATTTGTTCGTTGAATCCAATTTGCTTTTTGCATTAGTTGAGTAGGATTTTCTTCTGTATGATGTTTCTTTTCCCCACTATACCAAGAAATTTGATGATGTTCTTTCTTAGCTCCATAATGTTGTTTGGAAATTTTTTCACCTACTCGACGTACAATACGTTCAATTGCTCCTTTTTCTACAAAATCTTCCTCGATTTCTGGATCAATTTCGATTTTAACAAAACTCTTTCCTTTTTCTTCAAAGAATTCTAGGTTTTTTACTAATGGTAAAGTGAACTCTTTAACGGGTTTTTCTTCCAATTCTGTTTCAATGATATATTTGATGAAAGCAAAACCTCTTAGTCCAACACGGTATTTCTTACCTATCGCAGCAGAGAGTTGTTTCCTTAATCTGAGTACTGCAACATGTGGAGATAGTGAATCAATAGATGAAATTGTTATATCAAGTTTAGTTTCCTTGGTTTTCCATTCAGTGATCTTGAAATCCCCTTTATCTCTTGATTCTTGGGTTTTTTCACTGAATTGTTTGAAAAGTTCTTCAATTTCACCCTTACTTTCAGAAGGTAAGGGACCACTTAATGTAAATTGTACTTCGAGATAGTGTTTCATAGTGATTACAAAAGAAAATCTTTCTAAGTAATATTAACTTTTTCTAAATACGATTGTTTTAAAAAAAGGAAGAAGATGATTATTTTTTATTAGTATAATCTTCTTGTATTTGGAGATATTCTTTGAGTATCGCTTTCAAAGAGTCTTGAGTAATTCTAGAATCTTCTGTAATAAGACCATCAGAAATACGAAGATGTCTGAAACCAGGTCTTAATAGAGATAAATCATGACTACACATGATAAAGGTCGCATTGTTCTCTTTTACAAAAGCCATTAAAACATCCATAATTTCTCTTGCTAAATCAGAATCCATATTTGCTGTTGGCTCGTCTGCAAGCAGAATAGGTGTTTTTCGAGTAAGGGCTAAGGATAATGTTGCTCTCTGTTTTTCACCAGCTGATAACTCATCAGGATATGATTCTAATTTATGGCTGATATGAACATTTTTAGTTACTTCATTTCCAATATCTGGGTTATATTCCTTGCCAAGAAAAATGTAAGGAACAATTAGATTGTCTTTTAGTTGTATTGGCTCAAACAGACTGTGATATTGAGTTATATATGCAATGTTCTCCAATCTGAAATCTGATCTGGATGTATCATCTGCCTCTCCTATTGAATAATTGTTAATGCGGACTGACCCTTTATCAGGAATTAAAAGACCTGCAATAGTGTTAAGTAAGGTGGTTTTTCCTACCCCAGATGGACCAGATATAAAAAGAAAGTCTCCTTTCTTAATAGTTAGATCTACTCCTTTAATAACTGGTTGAAGTTGACCAAAAACTCGATAACCTTTTTCTAATCCCTTTATGCGAATATAGTCCTTTGCTTTTGGATTGTATTTGAATTCATTTTCGAAAAGATATCGAACATCGTCAAATGAAAGTTCGTCTACAGTCTCCTTATACTCATCTGGAGGTTGTTGAAGGATATTGAAAACTTCTGCTTTAGTTACCAAATCAGGATTCCAAAGCATTGCTAGTTTCTTAGAAGGATGAACTTCAAATTCAGCAAATTCTCGAAGAGCAATTGAATTCTTAACTCTATCCGGAATTTGAAGCATATGAGAGGGATCAATGTAGGCTCGGTTCAATTCAGAAGCATCCTTAAAAACATCTAACTTTTGTCTTTCTTTTTCATAACCCACGCCAACAAGTCTTCCATCACGAATGAGGAAGCTCTTTTCGAAAACATTTCGATATCGAACATCATGAGTGACAATAACCATAGTTGTACCTAATTCCTTATTCACTCCTTTCAGAGTGTCAATTATACTAAAAGTATTTTTCGAATCTAGTTGACCTGTCGGCTCATCGGCCAGAATAAAGTGTGGTTGTCTTGCCAAAGCAATAGCTATGGAAAGTCTCATCGACTCCCCTCCACTTATTTTTGCTGCTTTGTTGTTTTTTACATGTGATAGGTTGAATAATTTGAGTAATTCTTCCATTTCTTTTCTAGCCATTTCTCTTGGAGTATATTTCATTTTCATAGGCATTAGAACATTATCTCTAACTGTTAGTTGTGAGTAGAGATTCTTGCTTGTAAATTGATTTACAAGACCTATGTTTTCATATCTGAATTTTCTTCTTTCTTTTTCAGTTAGTAAATCCAGTTGTACTCCTTTTATCATCACCAATCCACCAGTTGGAGTATCAACCCCTGACAAAATGTTCATTAAAGTGGTCTTACCTGCTCCTGACGGACCAATGATAGATACAAGCTCTCCATCCCCTATATCCAAATCTAGTCCTCTTAATGCAGAAACTTTGTATTCTGTTACTGGATCGTGGTAAATTTTTATTACGTCTACACATCTTATCATTTTTTTCACTACTCCAGATTCCTTGGCATATATTTTGCATAATTTCTTTTCATTGACAGATAAAACATCCCCATGAATAGTACAGGTGCTACTATGTAAGCTATAATAAACGCTACTGCGTTAAATTTCCACAGATAATTTATTCCACTATAGAAGAATCTCTTCGTTGCCCAAGTGAATCCCCACATTATAGCGAATCCCACTCCTGTTCCTAACAATAATCCTGGTATGATTCCAGTGAACATCGCTTCGAACATCGTTAAACGTATAATTCTTTTCGTCGATATTCCCATTTTCTTTAGTCTATCATTTTTTGTTATTCTTTGTTGTAGAATCTTTATGGGATTGCTTATGCTTATGAAAGCTATAGCTATTAAACACACTAGCATTGAAAGAGCGAATTCTGCTGAAACTATGTTGAAGAATGGAAATGTTTCAAATTGCCTTTCATCACTATCAGTAATTGCCGAATCTATGTTTAGGTCCAGTTCTTCAACTAGATATTGCTCTATCTGCTCATGATCCGCGTTTTTTGACAGTTTAATGAGTAACCTATCTTTAATTATCTCGCTTGCTATGAACAAAGTATCCCTTATTCTTTCGAAATTATATTGTGTCATTACCACACCTGCAATTCTCACCGTTACTCCTGGAATATACTCTCCAGCTGTGTAAAAGATTGGTATGTAATTGAATATGTCATATATTTCGAATGTTATATCTGTTGGTGGAAAGAGTGACTCAAATCTGAATTCAAATTCCTCTCCTGCTCTATCATCAAAGAAGTATTTTGTGCTAAGCATTGTGTCATTAGCTTCTAGTGCTGTTATTGTCTCTTCCCAATTATTGAACAACCTACTTGGTGGAGTATATACCGTGTTCAGAAATTCCGTTGTATTCTCTATCAGATATAGTGAAATTGGTTCAAAATCATAACTAGCTTCTACTTCATGAACAAAAGCAGAACTTTCTACTCCTGGTATAGCTTGAATCTCTGGTAAGAGAGATTGATTCTGATCCATCCAGTTCTTTACGAATATATCTGCTCCGTTGAACATATATGCGTCTTTATCGTAATTGAATTCTACAGTTAAGGGGCTCATAATTGATGGAATAGTAATCCCTACTATTAACAGAAAAGCAAAGAACATATTACTAAATAGTTTGATGTCTGATCTAACCTCAACCATTGTAAATGATCCTACAGTCTTTCTCCGATTCCATGAAATTTTGCTTATTGCAATCATAATAACTCCATGCAAATCTTTGAGCAATAATCCAATACCTAACAGAGCTAATAGTACTCCTAAGCCTGCAAGATAGATATTAATCATTAATAATGAAGTATTTCCAGAAGAGGATAGGTTTCTTAGATTTACTTTGTACAAGCTGAAGAAAAGAAGAGTTAAACCTATACCAACTCCAATTAGTAGTAATGTTGGAATTCTTATTTGTTTCAAAAGAGTAACAAGTCTCTGTGGAGTTTTTTGGAAAGTAGTTTTCTTTGTTGAAACCTGTATAATCTTTGGTATAGAGACTACTATTAAGGTTATTACAGTAAATAGTGTAGCCCATCCCAAACCACTGAAATTCAGAACTTGATTCTGTTGATTAAATGTAAGGAAGGAATCAACTTTCAGTAATGGAGGTACTAAAGCGAAGGATAAGCCAAACCCAACAAATGATGCTGCTATAGCTTCAAAA
>JAUWEG010000083.1 GCA_030608385.1 Candidatus Heimdallarchaeota archaeon | reverse complement strand
TAAATAAAGCGCAGATTCAGAGGTGCCGTTATTTTCATAGCAAATAAAGCTCCAACGGTAAAACCTACATCACTATCTACGCAGAACTACGTTCTTTTGTTCAAAAATAAACTTTCCCTTGCGATAGATTTAATTTATCTTTAGTAAACATATTTGTAATGAAGGATGCTGTTTACCAATTTTTAGAGAAAGAATATCAAGAAGCAAAAAGAGTTCATCAGCTTCAACCTCTATTTGAACGTTATAAGATAATGAGTAAAGATCTCATAGAAGAATTCCAGACAGATTTTGATAACTCTAATAATCTTGTTCTTTCTGCTCTTTACACTGCTGATTATATTATAATGTCTTCTGAAGTAAAGTTTGAACTAGAGGACTCTGTAAGAAGACAAGAAATTATTGATTTTTGGAAAAAATTGTCATTACCTAAGGAAGATTCATGGTATGAGTTAACACATCTTGTAGCATTTTCTTTCAAAGTTGCTTCTATATTGAGAAAGAGATTCTACTATCTTCTTGATCGAGGAGTTGCTAAACATATAGCGGCTGCATTAGTCGCAGATTATTATACCAGACATCTTTTGGTTTTTGTAATAGAAAAAATGCAATACATTCCAATATGGTGGGCTGCGTTCATGATGGAAACTGCTTTGTGCCAATCTATTTTCTCAAAATCCCTGGAAAAATGGGTAAATCTTCGAGATATTATGGAATCACAACAAACAGGAATTATCTCTCAGATTATTGCCAAACATTTTGCGAATGAAACAGAAGGAGAACCAAACCCAGCTGTTCCAATCCCTTATTTCAAAGAATCTACAATGTTTTATTATTTCAGATGGCAAGATGGTGAAACCAAAGGTGAAAAATTTGAATCCATTATACCAGTACTCAAGACTGCACAATTTACCAAGGAATTCAAGAACACTACAAAGCTGTTGAGTGGAGATTACCCTCACATACTCAAGTACATCAGATTTACAAATAAGCTAGAATCAATAACCTCCGAAATCAATTTTTTTGTTGTCAATGCTAAGACTGCAACAGCTGAAGGATGGATAGGATTACTAAGTCCTCTAGATGATATTAATCTCAAGGAAGTTGAGGCCCTTCTACAACTAAAATTAGAAGATATCATTGCATTTGAAAGATTCAAAAAAGATTTACCTCAAATGGATGTTTTCAATCGAGTTAAGGAAGAAAGAGAGATTATAGAAGAAAAAATTGAGATTGAAGAACAACCCAAGCCAACAGGTTTCTTTGGTAAACTTTTCTCTGCTTTCAAAAAGAAAAAGGAACCTAAAATTAGGAAATCAACAATTAAGAAATCAATACCAATTGATGCTTGGTCTCGACTGATTCTAGATGAAATGATTTTAACCAGTGTATCTGGTATTGGCATAGGTGAAGAAGTTTACGACTCCTTCAGAGAAGATGATTTTGTTATTAGTGGGGTGATTGAATCTGAACAGAAACAAACCCAGCCAACAGTCTTCTATTCTGAATCACCCATTAAGTTTCCTACTGAATTCTTAGATCCAGTGATTGGTATTTTAGAAATAGCTAAACGGTTTATATCAGTAAGTTATAGTGAAAAGATACTTTCAATAATTCCTGAAGAAGCTTTCTTTGAGAATAAGTCGAACCCTGAAATTTTTCGATTAGTAGAATTCGTCAAAGGAGAGAAGGTGGTAATCGGTATCTTAGCTGAAAAGCAAGAAAAAACTGCTTTGACAGTAGCACGACCTGAGCCAAGCTATCAAAGAAGATCACTTATTAGGAAAGCAAATGAAATTTTACATGCTAGAAGAGTCAATGATATAATAGACTCAGGGAAAAGAACACTTGCTCGAGAAATTGACTGGGATAATGTAAATAAAAGCTTTGAAGAAAAAACGTTGTTCTTTGTGAGTTAGTCTTTGTCACTTTTTTTCCTTTGTTTTTATTTGCGGATAAAACTATTAGAAAGTATATATTAAAAGAAGGCTGTACTTACTTAGGAAGAATTGTTGTAGTGGCTAGGGGTTCCCATTATGAAAGATCAAGAAACTAATGCGAATTATTTCTTCACTCGAGGACAAAAAGATTTTCAAAGGGGAGACTTTCAAAATTGTATTAAGGACCTCATTTATGCCCAAGAGATTTTTTCCTCAATTGGTAACAAAGGACAATCTGCCGAGACATTGTTATTATTAGGTACAGCTTACTACAGCATAAACCAGTTTTCTCAAGCTCGTCAGTTTTATTCATTAGCTATAAGCAGATTTCAAGAATTAGATCATTCACAAAAAATCGGCGAATGCGCTCTTCTTCTAGGAGAAATTTACCGAGAAGAAGGAGAATTCAAAAAAAGTAAACAGTATTTAGCTAAAGCCACCGATATTTTTACTAATTTGAGCAATTTGGAAAAACTTGGTGATTCCTGGAAAGAGCTTGCTCTTACATACCAAACAGATTTAGTTGAATATTCTGCTTATCCTGCAAGAGCTGTTAATGCATACAAAAAAGCGATTGAAATTTATAAGAAAATTAAAGCACTTGATAAAAAAGCCGAAGTGGAAAATGATTTAGGGCACTTATTAGTATCCCAATCCAAATATGAAGAATCTTTAAAAGTTTTCCAAAATGCTCTGAATCATTACAAGAAGCAAAAAGATAAAGATCAAATCATCGCATTATCTATTTTGATTGGGAGAGTATTTTTTGAATTGGACAAGAAATCAAAAGCTAAGGACTACATGTTCAAAGCTATAGATGAAATGAAGAATTTTCAATATTCAAGCGAGAAAATAAATCAACTCAAACAAACGATACTTACAATGTTCAATTGAGTTCTATTTGCTTAAAATTTTTTTATAATCTGTTTCTAAAGATTCATGTGGAGTTAAAATCTCAATTTGTTTAAATTTTTGTGGAGCAGTGACTAAATCATAAAGGAATTTTATATCAAAATCTTCGAAGTGTTTTGTATCTAATATTGATTTAGGTACCCTATGTCCTAGAATTTGGTATCCTGTAAAAGTACGCTTCTTCTTCTTTGAGTCTTTTTCGCTAATTGTTGTACCCACTAAGAGAAGTGATAATAATTCATCATTCTGGTTTAGTGCATTTATTACAAACATCTCCAAATGATTCAAGATGTCGTCTCTACTGTTCTGATATGAAAAGCCTGTAATTATTTCTCGTTGTGTATACTGACTCTTAATACTGTTGAGTAATTTTTTCTCCAAAAAATCTCTTTTAGCACCAAAAACCGCATCTGAATCACTTACTGAATTTCTAAAATTAATTTGCTTGCCTTTTTTCCCAACTAGATTATCTTCATTTGTCCTAATTCTTAACCCTTTAAGCCTTTGAGATGTTTGTGGTGAAGTCTCCAAATCGTAAACCATTGAAGTTCCCATGATGATAGAAAGAGTATATGCATAATTTTTCCTTATTCTTCTTTGTTCTTCATCTTTCAGATTTTTCATTTGACATATTGCCTTCTCGAAATAAACAAGTGACGCCTTATAATCCTTGTAATTGCCTATTCCATTTGCAATTCCATAGTAATAAAGAGACCTTTTATCCTTGGGTAGATTCTCAATAAACAAATCAATTTTTTTTAGAGAGTGTTCAGCTAAGTTTTCAGAAAGTTTCAGAAAACTTACAAGTATAGAAAGTCTTCGGGTTGCTTCATAATCTGATTTGAATTGTTTGATAGCTTTAAGTACAACAGTGACACCTTTCAAAATCATATCTTGGTTCTTAGGATTAGCAACAAGTTCTGGGCTTTCAGAAAAGATCTGAAGAAAATAATCAGCAGGCATAATCAACTTATTTTTAGGATATTTCTTTGTTGTAATAAGATCAATTACATATGAACAATATTCAACAGCTTTACTGTATTCTTTTTTGAAAAGGTGCATCAAACCAATATTAACATCACAAAAAACTATGTTTTCATAGAATTCATTCTTTTCAGAGATTTCCTTAGATTTAAGCAAAAATTCTACAGCTTTGTCCTTCAAAACAGTTCTATTAATAACAAACATGAGATTTAGAACTCTTACTTTAAGCCTAGGTTCATTCAGCTCTTCAGCTATAGAATTTGCACGATTAACAGATCTTGTTGCTCCCTCAAAATCATTAGCTAGAAGAAATGAATCAGTTAAAGTGAGATAAAAGAACGCGCTCAAATACTTAGGAACCAGATTAAGTAAGGGTTTGGTAGCTTTTAATATAATCAAGGCTTCTTTGCGTTTTTCTTTGTTAAGGAATAATTTACTCTCATATAATAGATGTTCAACAAATTTCTCTAATGAAAAGTTAGAGTCTAACCCAAGATGGGTGAGAATTTTTTCAAATTTGCTCCTGTCTTTTACATTGACAACGAATTCATCGAGGTTTATTCCTTTCAAATAATTATGAAGGCCAACTGTCATTGATAGCAATTCCATGAAATAAATAAATCTGTTTTGTTTGAAGGCTTAAAAATTGTGAGGTGAGAAATTAGCTTATTTTTGCGTCTAATTCCTCTTTTAATTTTGAAATCAATACTGTAATTTGTTCTCCAGATTTCATATCTCTAAGAGTGACTTTATCTTCATCTAAGTCTCTTTTTCCTATAATGATCATATTTGGAATATTTCTGTTTCCAGCATCCTCTAGTTGTCTTGAAAGTTTCCACCCAAATGGATTGAAGACCACTGAAAAGTCTTTTCGTAAATCCCGAGCAATTTTTGCAGCAGCTGGCATAACATCTTCTGAAATAGCTGCAACGTAAATCTCAGCGGGATGTTTGTAAGAGGGAAACCTGTTTAGTTTCTTCAAAATGGAATGAAGCACCGTTTCACCAATTCCTATTCCTGTTGCAGGGATTTTTCCACCACCAAAACTTTCAACAAGTTGATCATATCTTCCGCCTCCAGCTATTGCCCTAGCAACTGAACCTGTTCTGTCTAGAAATTCATATACAACCCCGGTGTAGTAGTCCAAACCCCGAGCTATTGACATATCAAATTCACAGTTTTTAATAACATCAAAAGATTCTAGATAGGTTAGTAACTCTTCCATATTCTCTATGGCAAGTTTAACCCTATCACCTACTTCAAGAGATTTCAGAGCTACAATAACATCTTGAGGAATTCCTTTGATTAAAGTAAAGTCATATACCTTAGATGTCTGTTCTGGACTAAGACCTATGCTCTCTAAAGCAGCTTTAACTTCTTTTTCTTCAATTATCATTAATTTATCAAGATATTGTGCCAAGTCAGATTTGCTCTCTATATCAGGATAGTTCTTCTCCTTTCTTGGATCTTGTTGCCAGATTGTTCGAAATTGCTGTGCAAGAACCTTGGACTCAGAAGATTTGAAACCTTTTTTTATCAGATCAGCTTCAATTGCGTTCTGAACATATTTTCCTTTGGCATCAATAATTCTTATAACTTCTTCCTTCTTTTTAATATCAAGAAATTCCAAATAGCTTTGGAGAAGCTCTCGGCTATTAATTACACAAACAAATTCTTCATCTTTTAATCCAGCTGTTTTGATAATGCTTGTTGTTAAAGCAATTATTTCTGCATCTGCCGCGGGATGATTTACACCTATAATATCAGCATTGAGTTGAAAATGTTCCTTCACTCTTCCTCTCTGGGGAGTCTCATCTCTGAAAACTCTAGGGAGACAATACCATCGAATTGGTTTAGGATATCTTTGATGTTGATTGACTATTAATCTAGCTAAAGAAGGGGTCATCTCAGGACGAAGAACCAGTTTACGCTTTTCTCTGTCCAGTAATCTATATGTCTCTGTAGCAAGATTTTGGCCCGATTTGTATTCAATTAGTTTAGCATATTCTAAAATGGGCCCTTCATATAACTCATATCCAAATTGCTTAGATATATTATGCATGGCATCGAATATCACCTTATATTCAGCATAATCCTCTGGATAGAAATCTCTATTTCCTTTTATGCCTTTAAGTATCTCTTTGAGTTCGGAATCCATGATATAACCAAATATAGTTAAAATGAAAAATATTTAACAATTTTGTTCAAGAGAATTTTCGGCTTATTCATCAATAACCGCTATTTCAAACATAGGTTGTTGTGTTTCAGACCAGAATGTTTGGTTATCAATCATATATTTCACAAGATAGCTAGTTAAATCTGATTCAGACAAATTAGTTCCTTTTTTAACACGTAAACCATGAATTTCTTTTATAAATTCAGTTAGAAGTTTCATTAGAAGATTAGTTCCTTTAAACTCTTCACTTTTAGTTGTTACTAACCAACAAGAAGTTTGACTATCAGCAGCTGTGATAACTTGTCGTCCTCCAATCCGCATATATTCAAGTACAGATTCATCGCCTGAAGCAAACTTGTACCTAATTACAGGAAATAATCCTTTATCTAGAACTTTATCGCTAGCTGTCCTAATACGGGCTTCCACCATTCCTTGCTCTGTTTTGATGTAAGCGACGAAATAGTCAACTGTTATTCCTGCACTTATCAAACTAGAAATAATGGTATTTGCTAACCAGTCTATTGTTTTGTTGAGATTCTTACCAGTTATAGGTGAAATAGAAAGAAAATCAATGGTGTGTTCTTCTGTTGAACTTTGGAAAATTTTATTGATGGATTTAATTACTTCCTCGTTAATAGGTTGATCCCAAGTGTTGATGAGAACCAATACAGGAGATTCTTTTTTGATCCACTTAAGAGCACGAACAAACCATTGTTTCGACTCATCAATCTTTTCTTCTTTTGTAGCATCCACAACATAAATCAAGGCGTCTGATCGAGAGATATAGCTTTGCCATAGTGAGTTTCTAAAAGGTTCCTTTCCACCGAGATCAGTTAAACCTAAATTTAATCCATTTATTTTAACAATTTCCTGATTAATGCCATAAGTAGAATAGGTTTCTGAAATTTCAGCACTCAATAGTTTGTTAACTATAGCTGTTTTACCAACGCCATCTAGACCTGCAATTGAGACTGATAAATCTCTAGAGGATGATACCCATTCATTACCTTGATTTGACTCCAACAATATTGCTCACGTCTGTTCTGATTCATTAACAATTATGAATCGTAAGAAAACCCCTAATAATATATTCACTCGGACTCTTAAAAATATTTGCAGATAGGTAAAAAAGAGTTTAAAGAATATTGTCAATAGTTTGTGAGTATCAAAAGATAAGCAAAACAGCAGTTTCAAACCTTAAGAAAATTTTTTCAAGACAGCAAGAGTTATATATCAATGAATAGTCAATTTTCTTGTTCAATAGATACTAAAATTAAACTGAGGTTAAGATAAATGTACGGACAACCTGTTTATATATTAAAGGAAGGAACCGAAAGGACACGTGGAAAAGATGCTCAGAGAAATAACATTACAGCTGCAAGAGCTGTCTCTGAAGCTATACGTTCAGCCTTAGGGCCAAAAGGTATGGATAAGATGCTCATTGATAATTTTGGAGACACCACAGTTACCAACGATGGTGCAACTATCCTTAAGGAAATCGAAGTAAGTCATCCTGCTGCCAAATTTGTTATTGATCTAGCTAAAACCCAAGATCAAGAAACAGGCGATGGTACAACCACTGTTGTAGTTATTGCTGGTGAATTACTTAAACAAGCTGAAGAATTATTAGATTTGGATATTCATCCTACTTCTATTATTGAAGGTTATAGATTATCTCGTTTTCAAGCTGATGAGATATTGGAAGAAATGGCAATTGATGTCGCCTTTGAAGAGGATAAAATCCTAAGAGCTGTTGCTGAAACTTCTATGTCTTCTAAAATAGTTAGTGGAGAAAAGGGTCCCCTTGCAAAAATCGTTGTTAAAGCAGTAAAATCTGTTACTGAGGACATTGATGGGGAATTAGTAGCTGATATTGATAATATTCAAATTCAGAAGAAAAAAGGTGGAAGCTTAGTTGATACTGAATTGATTGACGGTATTATTCTAGACAAAGAATTCGTGCATGCAGACATGCCTAAGAAAATTGAAGATGCAAGGATTCTGTTGTTAGACAAGGGTTTAGAACTAAGTAAAACTGAAATTGATGCCAAGATTAATATCACTAGCCCAGAACAAATCCAAGCATTTCTTGATAGTGAAAATGATATGTTAAAGGAGATGGCTGATAAAATCATTGCTTCAGGCGCTAATGTGGTTCTTTGTCAGAAAGGTATTGATGATATTATTCAACACTATCTAGCCAAGAAAGGAATTGGTGCAGTTCGAAGAATCAAGAAAAGCGATATGGAAAAACTAGCTAAAGCTACTGGTGCTCAAATCACCACAAGTTTAGATGATCTTGAAGGTTACATTGGCAAAGCTAAAGTTGCTGAAGAAAAATCTATTGCAGGCGATGATATGATTTTTATAACAGGTTGTGAGAATCCTAAAGCTGTTTCTATTATCATTAGAGGGGGAACAGAAATGATTGTCGATGAAGCTGAAAGAGCAATTCATGATGCTTTATGTGTTGTTCGTCAAGTTATTCATGACAAGCAAGTTGTTCCAGGTGGTGGTGCTCCAGAATTAAGGATTAGCCATAAACTTGGTGATTTCGCAATGGGTCAAACCAGTAAAGTTCAATTAGCGGTTGAAAAGTTTGCCAAAGCAATGGAAATTATTCCAAGAACATTAGCAGAAAATGCTGGATTGGATCCAATAGATGTTCTTTCTGAATTACACGTTCTACACGCTAAAGATGGACATGGATATGGTGTGAATCCTTTCAAATCCAAAGTTGATGACATGACCAAACTTAATGTCTTTGAACCAATTTCAGTTAAGAAACAAGCAATTAGTAGTGCTGCTGAAGCTGCGGAAATGATTCTCCGAATAGATGATGTCATCGCAGCTAAAGAATTATCAGGTGGTCCAGCACCTCCAGGTGGTCCTGGTGGTGGAATGGACGAGGATTATTAATCCTACCCCTACTCTTTTTTTATTTTAATTATTGTTTAAAACAGAATAATTAGACTCTATAAGTCTTTAATGCACTTGTTATTTTATGTAGCATATCCTCAGTAACTTTGTCTGATTCAAGTTCTACAATTGCTACCCAAGTAGAATAAGCTGCTTCTCTTACTTCTTTGTTATGATCAATCATGCCATCGACTATGATATCGACTACTTCAGTTGTAAGAGGTAGACCTTCTTTCTTTATTTTGGTTGGAGTATACGACATTTTCCCCCGTCTTTATTTATTTGAATTCTTTAAAAATGTTTTTCATGAACGTCTAATTTAGTCAGAAAATGCATTTTTAAGTGAAATTATACGATTAGGCTGTAATGCAAAAAAAATAATAAAAATAGAGTAAATCATGAAGATTTTACTCTTTCAGCAACTGCTTTACCTAGTTGTTTAGCTTGTTCTAAAACCTCATCAGTAGGAGAACCCTTAAACTCTAGCAGAGGTTCAACAACTTCCCAATCTAATTCTTGAACTTGATCAGCAGCTTGTTTTAAAGCTCTACCACTCCACATAGAAGAACCAAAGAAACCAACAATTCTTTCTTTTAGGTCTTTCCGCTTAATAAGGTGCAGATAATATGAAGTATTTAGAAATGGACCACCATCATATGTTGGAAATCCTAAAATAACTCCTTTGTACTTCCAAGTCTCTTTTATCAAATAACTGAGATGGTCAGCAGAGAAATTTAAGACTTTAACAGGAAGACCAGCTTCTTTAATTCCTTCAACCACATGATTTACAACTTTTGCTGTGTTTCCATACATTGAGCCCCATATAACTACAACACCTGGTATTGCCATCCTATCAGAAAGATGTATGTACAAATCAATGATTCTTTGAGGATTTTTTCGCCATATAAGTCCATGAGCAGGAGCAATAATTTTGATATCTAATCCTGCTAACTTCTCCATTGCCTTCTTGACATATTTAACATATTTTGCTATAATGTTACTGAAATAGCGAATAGTTTCTTCATAGTAAATGTCAGGATCACACTCATCATGAAACAAACCAAAATCCAGAGCTTTGTATGATCCAAATGCATCACATGAGAACAGAATTTTATCTTTAGTATCATAAGTAATCATTGTTTCAGGCCAATGAACCAAAGGATCCATATAGAAAACCAGTTCTCTACCACCCAAATCCAGTTTTTCACCTTCTTCAACAACATGGATATTTTCAGTTATTCCGTAAAGACTATCTAGCATTCCTTCAGCCTTTTTTGAACAATAAATTGTTGCATTTGGGACCTTTTCTAGAAGACGAGGTAAAGAGCTGCTATGATCGGGTTCGATGTGATTTAGAATAATATAATCTATATCAAAAGAAGTAACTTCCTCCACCTTTTTTAGAAATTCATCAATAAAGGGTATTTTTACTGTTTCAATTAGAGCTGTTTTTTCCCCTTTAACGACGTAGCTGTTGTAACTTACTCCTTCAGGAATAGGCCAAAGCCCTTCAAATAACTTTGTTAAATGATCATTTACACCAATATAATACACATCAGGAACTACTTCTTTCATTTTTATCAACATTTGTGGTTTAATTCTGATTAATTTAAAGGCTCTGTTTAGAGGTTTAACTTCAAAATCAATCACTATGAACTCATGTGTTGAATTTAAAAAATTTTAGGTTTTTTCAAATATTCAAAAAACACTTTTCTAACCAAAATTCTTAACTAGTTTAACAAAATAGTATCTTTGTATAAAATGGAACTCAAAGGGATAGATAAACAAATTCTCCAGAAGTTAAAAGAGTCAGAACTTAATTTGGAAAATATTGCTGTTTCGACTTCTGACGAGCTGATTAGAAAGGTTGAAATTAGTAAGAAGGATGCGAAAAAAGTAATAGAAGCTGCACAAAACGAACTAGGAATCCAACCAGTTACAGCTTTACAATTTCTAGAAGC
>JAUWEG010000054.1 GCA_030608385.1 Candidatus Heimdallarchaeota archaeon | reverse complement strand
TTCATAGGTTGCAACAATGATATTTGCTGTCTTAAAAGTTTCATCAATTATAGGTTTATGTTCGCCTTCAACTTGAATTCTACTCATTCCTACTCTTATAGCAGTTTTTAGTTCCAATGCTTTATACCGTTTTTTGAACTGTTCATATTTCTGATTAGTAAGAGCAACTAGAGGAGATAGATATATGAATTTTTTACCTTTCAAAGCTGAGTTTATGCCTGCCAACTCACCCACAAGAGTTTTACCTGAGGTAGTACCCGCTAAAACAAGAAGATCTTTACTTCTTAGAAGACCTCTTTCTAGAGCCAATTTTTGAATTGGTAGAAGAGTCTGAATTCCATCACTTATGAGCAATTTTTTGAATTGAGAAGATAATCGGTCAATTTGATTTACTTTCATTTTGTCTTCAATTTTCTTGGCGGGAATAATATCAAAGAGTGTTGAATCTGGTCTATTTATGGGATCTTGGTCTGCACCAAAGGAAATATTCTCTAGAACATCATCCAGTTTACCTTCTCTTTGAGCTTGTTGTTGGAAGAATTTTGTAAGCCCTCCTGTTACAAATAAATTGCTTCGTTGTAGTTCACTTGTCAGTAGATTTTTACTACAGTAATCACAGATACGTTTTCCTTTAAATTTAATAGAATCGTTATCTAAAGCAGTCCATTTGATTCTTCTAGATAGGCAAAATGAACAAAGAGGAGCAAGTTTTGGTTTTTGTATCTTAAAAGCACGACAATATTCTAGTAATCCTGCATTATCCCAGGGGAGATCTGTATCGGGAATAAGGAGATATTGGGCATCTCTCAAATTTTCTGTAGCAAAACGGGGGCGAATGTAAATGTTAGAGCTTCGACCAACTTTGAGATATTTGTAAACTCTCAAATGATTCCTTTCATACACAAACTGCAATCTAGTATGAGCTAAAGATCGCCTTTCCTTACTTGAACCAAGACTAAAGTAAATTATGTCTGTGGAACGTTTTTCTTTGTTCCAATTAAAAAGTATAGCAACATAAGGCTTAGGGAGTTTCATTTAAATTCACTTTTTCCTAATTCATTTTTCAACCAAAGGTTTGATTGATTTTCCACATTTTGTGCAGAACTTGGAAGTAACAGAATTAACTTTTTGGCAATGGGGACATTCTTTGTGCAATTGATAACCACAGTTTTTACAATATTTTAGGAATGAAACCTCTTTAGAACAGTCTGGACATTTAATTAATTTCTCACTTATTTGAGTGGGGATTGATTTTGAATCTTGTTTAACTTTTTGAGGAAGTTGTTGTGAAGCTTTGGGAGTTGTTGGTCTCCCTAGCCATGAAGGTTTTGCAGGTTGATAGGTTGCTCCTGGTGGGGTTCTAGCTTGATGATCTCCTGTTTCAGCTGCAGGTTTAGCAAAAGTAATGTCTTCTGCTGTTTTAGGATCTACAGCAATAACATAATCTAAAGCAGATGTTTGTTCTGGGATAGTGATTTTCTTTTTTCTTTGCTTTAGAAGTACAAGAGCCAAATAATCCTTTATCTCATCTTGATTTGACCCACAATGTAGGCAAATTTTGTCTTGTTCTTCAATGTCTTCCCAGCAAGCTAAACACTGCTTCATGAAAATCACTTTTCTAGTCAACTTTTTCTTAACATGGCCTCTTATAAAACTAGCTTTCAAGCTAAGATATGGTTATCGGAATTTAACTCATAGAAAAGATTTTAATCAAGTTAACTGAACGATATTTGAGATTTATGGCAAAGAAGAAACTGATAAAATGCAAAAACTGTGGAGAAGAATGGATTCCGACAGATGTTCCAACAAAAAAAGAATGGAATATTGTCTCTCCAATGCCCGATAAACAAGGCAACGTTACTATTACTAGAATGGCGACCTGGGATTGCCCAAAATGCGGTAAAAACCGAACTGGTGCTAAGGCAAAAACCAAAGGTGAGTTCAAAGAAGAGGAAACTCCCAAATATAAGATTGAGCATGCTATTAGTTCTGGAGAAAAATTCAACATAGCTGATCTTGCTGAAGAAATAGGTTTTGACATCGAGAGCATTAAGAAAATAATACCAATGTATCTCAAGAAGCAAAACAGTAAAGGTAAAATTGATGGGGATTTCTTCATTCCTGGGTGAATTTCGTTCCATGCAAAAGTTAAAATCTGTCTGAATGGCAAAGATTTTTAAACGTCTAAAAAAATCACGCACAGAAGATTAAAAAGGGATTAAGAATGGTATATACAGCATATAATGGGCTCTTAACCGGTGGTTGGCTAACCTTTATGGTAGTAGTATTTTCTATATTGACAGTTGCAAGCATTCTTTGGTTTATATTGTATGTTGAAATGTCACAGAGAAAGAATTGGAAAATGGTTGTTCTAATAGTTTTTATTTGTGCAGTAATAACAGCTTTTGAAATCCAGCTCATCCTTCTGAAAATGAATGTGATTTTTTGATTTGATGGGTACACATTTTGATACACTTATTTTTGTTTTTGAACCCATCTCGTTTTCTCACGCCAGAAACGATGAAAAAGTTAAATAATCAGTTAATCGTAGAATATCAAGATAGACTGTCAAATACGAGAGCTAACCAAGAGTGGTAGATATGAATAAAGAAACCATATTCAAGTACATCTCATCGGATGAAATAATTTCTATACTATCTACTACAAGTAAAACAGTAAAAAAGAAACCAAAAGATGATCTTCAGAAGCTTTTATTCAAGGAAATTAAAGAGAAAAAAATAACTAGTACAAAACTTCGAAATTTCTGGTCTAAAGCAATTGAAAATCAGTTTTTTAAAGAATTTCAACGCGTTTATTTGTTTACCCCTGTCACAAAATACAATACTTCAACTAAGTTAAAAAATGAACTAATTAACAAGTCTAAGAAATTGAAAGAAGAGAGTGGTATGAAATTCAGTAATAGTTACATTTCCAAATTGAGTTCATCACCATTGCACTTTGTATATATGTTTGGTTTCAAAGAACTTCAAGATCAAAATGATTTAATGAAGTTGCCTTTGGATTCGCTTATGTTTCTCTCAATTTTACCGGAGTTAGGTGTAGCTATTTGTTCTGCATGTGAGAAAACTAAAAAAAACAAGTTCATTGTAGAACTTCTCAAAGCTACCTTTACTAATGCCGCTGAACTGAAAGTTAATGCGTTATTACTTAGAAAATATGCAACACAGGAGACCATAACCAAATTAAGTATAGCTACTCCTCAAGAGATAGCAGGATTTGCTGGACTTGATGTTATTGAGTTTAAAGGACCAAACGTGATGCTAGGTTTGTCTGGTTTGAAACGAAGACATGATGCAAATGTTGAGATAATTACAAGAGTAGGTCCATTTACAGAAATTGAATCTGATTCAATAAGATTGAAGTGTGGAAAAGGTATTCATCTTAAAAAATATGCGGGACTTAAATCGCTCCTAAACGCCCTTAAAATGGGTTAAAACTGAATTTTGTAATTTCTTTACAACCTTTAATGTAATACCTAAAATATTATAATAAATGAAAAAAACCTCACAGCAGAGCTGATAAGGTTAGAAGTAATGATAGAAATCATACAAATTAGTCGTGGAGGTTCAGGAGGAGTTACAGGAGCAAAAATTCTTGCTGAAGCAGCCATGTATGAAGGTCTAGATGCTCAAGCAATACCAAAATATGGTTCAGAGCGAAGAGGAGCTGCTGTTGAAGCATATGTACGATTCAATAATGCTCCAATTAGAATACATAGTCCCGTTTATGATCCAAACCATGCTATGATTCTAGATATTTCATTGCTTGACAGAATTGATATTTCCAGAGTAGACCAGGATGGAGTAATTGTAATTAACTCCAAAGAAGTTCCTGAAGAATTGAAAGGAACTGGAAGGAAAGTAGCCTATGTAGATGCAACAGGTATTTCACAAGAACTAGGTTTAGTTCTCAGTGGATTTACTCTGGTGAATATGACTATGTTAGGAGCTTTTGTTAAGGGAACTGAATTAATAAGCTTTGAAAACCTAGAGAAAGCAATCAGAAATTATTGGGGAGAAAAGCGCGCTCCTAAAAATGTTGAAGCTGCAAAAAGAGCTTACGAAGAAACAAAGGTGGTTAGAGCATGACAGAGGGACCAAAACTACCAATATTGTACCCAATGGAAGGAGTAGCTGGAAAAACAGGTGAATGGAGAACTTTCTATCCTGTATTGAATCCAGATTTATGTATTAAATGCAACATCTGTTGGAAATACTGTCCAGATCATGCAATTTATCGTGCTGATAGAGAAAAAGATGAACCTATAAGTTTTGATTACGATTACTGCAAAGGATGCGGTATTTGCGCTCAAGAATGTCCAAAGGGTGCTATAACAATGGTTCCAGAAGGTGAATGAGATGGTAGTTAAACAAGAAACAAAATCTATGACAGGAAATGATGCAGCATCTTATGCAGCACTATTTGCCAAACCTGAAGTTATAGCGGCGTATCCGATAACTCCGCAGACAACGATAGTTGAGAATCTCAGCAGATTTGTAGATGAAGGCAAACTTGAAGCTGAATTTATTATTGTTGAAAGTGAGCATTCTGCTCTTGCAGCATGTATGGGTGCCGCTTGGAGTGGTGTGAGAACATTCACTGCAACTTCATCTCAAGGATTATTGTACATGTCTGAAAATGTCTTCTGGACAGGATATGGTCGTCTTCCAATTATTATGCCTGTAGTAAACCGTTGTCTTGCTCCAGGATGGAACATATGGCCAGACTTTCAAGATTCGATGGCTTTCAGAGATGCAGGTTGGATACAGATGTATACTAAAAATAACCAAGAAGTCTTCGATACAACTCTTCAAGCTTTTAAGATTTCTGAAAGTAAAGATATAGCACTCCCAAGTATGCCATGTTTAGATGGTTTTGTAATCAGTCATACCACAGGACAAGTAGATTTACCAGACCCAGAAGATGCTTTTGAATTCATAGGTCCCTATGATGATCCTATAATTGAATTGGATGTAGAAAATCCTTGGGCATATGGTTCAATGACTGGTCCTGATCAATATTCGAAGAACAGACGAGATTTAATGGTAGCTATGGAGAGAGCTAAGAAAAAAATTGTTGATGTTCATAAGGAATTTGAAGAACGCTTCGGTCGTTCATATGGTAATGGATTGGTTGAACCTTATGGAGATGACGAAGCTGACTTGACTTTGGTAACATTAGGAACTATCGGTGATGAAGCTCATGAAGCTATTGACAGATTGAAAGTAGAAGGTCATAGTGTCAATGCGTTAAGAGTAAGAACTTTTAGACCATTTCCAGTCGAAGATATAGTTGAATTTGCTAAGAAAAATCATAAGCTTGTAGTTATTGATCGTGCTGCAAGTTTTGGGCATGAAGGCCCTCTACGAATTGAAGTTGAAGCAGTACTAAAAAGACACAACGTCGATACTTCAGTTTCTGGAAAGATTATGGGTCTTGGTGGTGAGGATGTTCCATATTCTGCAATTATAGATTTAGCGAAAAAGGAGCTAAAGGAGTGAGATGATAAAATGCCAGTAACTCAAAAAGATTTAATGATAAAGCCAAAAGATGCGTTGTTGAAAGGTCATTTTGCCTGCGCAGGATGCGGTTCTGCACTAGCTTTCCGTCATGCAATAGGTTCAGTCGCAGATAAAGCAGTTTTAGTAGTACCAGCAAGTTGTGCAAGTGTTTATCAAGGGTCAGGAAAGGGCGTTGCTTTTAATGTTCCTACAATAAACACAGCTTTTGCTGCAAGTGATGCAGTTGCTTCAGGAATATCTAGAGCACTAAAAAAGAAAGGAAAAGATGACTTGAAAGTTATTGTCTGGGGAGGAGATGGTAGTGCTGCAGATATTGGTATTGCAACAGAGATTGGCGCGTGTGATCGTCAAGAGAATATACTTCATGTCATGTATTCAAACAATGTCTATGGTAATACAGGTGGTCAGCGTAGTGGAGACACCATGATTGGAGCAAGAACAGCAACAACTCCTAAAGGAAATACAACACCTAGAAAAATGGTCCCTTTTATTATGATGGCGAATAATGCTCGTTATGTAGCAACAGCTAGTGCAGCATTTCTTGAAGACTTTGTAGAAAAATTCCAAAAAGCACTTTCTTTGGAAGGTTTCAAATTCATCCAAATTGATATCAGTTGTCCTCCTAATTGGCGTGCTGATTCTGCTCATTCTATTGAAATTTCTCGTTTAGGTGTTCAAACAGGTATTTGGCCTTTATTTGAGTGGGATCGTGAAACTAACACAGCTGTCCTCAGTCGTCCAGGGAAAAAATATGGTGACAAAGCGAATAGAAAACCTATTTCAGATTGGACTAGCTTGCAAGGAAGATTTAGAGGGATCACTGACAAAGAATTAATTGCACTTGAAGAAGATACTGAGAGACAATGGAATTTTCTTAGAAAATTCATGTAATTATGTAAGACAGAATCCTTTCTTTCTTACTCCTCCATTACCCCCATCGATTGTTTTAATAACTCTGTTTCAACTTTTTTTAATGACCGACTTGACAGAGACGAATATGTTGGATGAGCTATACCAGTTGATATATGGATTCATAGAAAGTGCTATTCAGCTGAAGAGATTACCGAGACAAGGATGGATTAGGGTTGGTATTTCTCTTTCAGATGTTGAAAGCATCGCTGACCATGCATATAATACAACCATGCTATCATTACTTCTTTGTGATCTTCATAACGCTCTTTATCCTGAAGAAACTCTTAATACAGAAGTTGTAATGAGAATTGCTATAATTCATGACTTACCTGAATGCCAGTATCAAGATTTTGACAAACAAATTGAAATTCTTCTTGGTCAAGATAAATACCAGCAGTTCAAAAGTCAGTTATTAACAACCGCAAGTACTGAACTTCTCTCCTTAATTTTGAATGAAGAAGTCAAAAAACTGTGGAAAGAATCTTTCGCTGAATTGCAAAATAAAGAATCGAAAGAAGCAATGTTTGTTTCATATATTGATAAGGTTGAATTACTAGTTCAAGCTATTTCTTATGAATCCCTTGGGTATCAATCATCACTTTTTGATAGTTTCTGGGAAACATCTAGCAAATACCTCGAAAAATGCACTTTTGAGGTCATAAATGACCTTTTGCCCATTTTAGAAGAAGAAAGAACACGATTAAGTGAGTAAGACTTAAAATTGTAGCTTTTCTTCTTAAATACTATAGGCACATATAGAACTATCAATCAGTTTATTAAATGGAAAAGTTATAAGTTAAATTGGTTTGGTATCTGTTATTAGGGGATTCTTTACACATAAGAATAGTAGATAGATGGTGATTAAATGAGTGGCGCGGATAAGTACCAAGATTTGAAAATATCACCCTTTCATATACCTTTTTTACGTGATTTAGGAATCAAAACGGTTTCAATGGTACAGTTTGACATTATTTTTGGTCCTGTGTGTTATATCAAAGAATTGTCCCGATCTATTTTTGGTGAAAAATTGAAAGATGTTAGCTCCCTCGCTGAAATTTACACGGGTTTTGCGAGAACTAATGCAGATGTTATCACAAGCCTTGAAGAAAGAGTTGTTATAGGTCGCTATATCTCCATAAAAGAAGAAGTTGAACAAATAGTTGTTTTGTTATTTGTTTGCGTCCCTTCAGCAAATCTAGATAAGTTGGCTAAATATGCCAGATCTCTTTCTGAAAGAACTCAGGGAAGACCACAATTATTTGATGATGCTTTAACCCAACTAATAGAAGCGGAAAAAACCGCAGCTTATAAAATTCCTTTATCCAAGAACGGCAACACAATGAAAGGATTGGTAATCAATGATAAGTCTGAAGTCACAGGGAAGGAATTAAATAATTTCTATGGGTTTTTGTTTATTCCATATCATAAAGGAACGATGGATGGACGATTCTTCCCTAAGATGATAGATGGTAAAAAAATCGAATTTTCAAGTCTTTTCAAATTTATTGATATTCAGAAGAATGAAGCTGATCTCAGGGAAGGAGATTTAATAAGTCTTTACTACAAAGGTTTGGAACTACTCGTTTACAGACATCTTAAGAAAGATGCCTTGATGGTTGGAGCTAAAAAACCTCAAAGCAAAATAAATTATTCTTATCTGGATGATTGGTTTACAATTCTGTTTAACTCTTACATAAATATTCCAGGAGAAAGTAAAGTAAAATCAACTTTAGAAGCAATTTCATATTTAGATAAAAATATCTCAAAACAACCTAAGAAATTTATAGTAACAGAAATTATGGATTCAATTATAAATTCTGAAGATGATTATCCTGAGTTGTCTGAAACACCCAAAAATCTCCAAGAAAAAGGATCGATTACCCTTGATCAAAAATTCCAACTATTTTTAGAAAATCTATCTCTTCTCAAAGGAAATACTTCAATTTATTCAATAAGTCAAGATTTATCTGTACCTATATCTTCAGTAGTCGAATTTATTATTTTCTTGAAATCTAGAGGTTTTGTTGACGTTTACAGAAGAAAATGATTTTTAGAATTCTAAATATAACGAGTGAGAGTAACGATAGAAATTAAAATACTTACTGCATTTTAGTAGTATAAACAATCGAATTGTTAGATTGGTGACCCAGATGAATAAATTCCCTCTTACATTTGAATCTTCAGAAGAAGAAGTATCTAAAAACGTCAATAATCTACTAAAATTGTCAGCATTCAAAGCATCTGATATGCTAAAGGATCTAGGTGTTTATGAAATTTTGAATCGTCCCAGATCGCCAGAAGAAATCTTTCACATGTTAAATTTCAATTCTTTAGATGAAGAATTTTTTAAGATTTTTGATTTATTAGCTAATCAAGAACTATTAACTAAACAAGGTGAATTCTATGGTGATAGTCCAAGAAGAGAATATTTGGAGTTAACTTTTAAAGATGATATTAAGGCACTAAATAACGGGTTTCTTTCTCCATTCATAAGTTTCTTTGACAATTCGATTCAAAAATATAAAGCAATATTAAAAGGTGAACTAGGCAAACTCCCTGAAAAGGATCTTACACAAACTTTAGATTCATTGCATAGTACAGAATTCTTCTTTTTAATAAGGGATTTATTTTTCAAAAGTCTTAAGCTTCGAATGCCTTTATTTGACATCAAGGAAGTAATACAAGTTTTGATTTGGGGAAATGGTTCTGGTTATAATTCGCTACATTTTGCAGATTTCTTCGGAGAAAGAGTTAACATTATTAGTGTTGAACCTACTAATTCGCTTTACAGATGCAACGTACTACAAGATTTGTATGAAATCTATAATGTCCAATTTGTTGAAAGAGAAGAGCTTCAACTTTCTGAAATTAAAGATTCAATAGATCTCTTTCTCGGATCAAAATTCATATTCCAGAATGACTTGAAAGAATATATCCAAACTCTACAAACAGTACTTAGTTCGGAAGGATATTTCGCTTTCCAAATGATTCCTGAACTTTCTTCTGCTTTAGATTGGATTTTAAGTATATATGGACCTTATTTCTTCAACTTAGAAAAAGACTCTCATATGGCAAAACTAAAGCATCATGGGATTTCAAGAGAAAAATATATTGGATTGGATAATAGTTTTGTATTAATGCGGAAAACGTAAAAAAAAGAGAAGTATTATTTTTTCTTCTCTACAGGAAATTCAGATTTCTTAGCTAATTCAGGTACAATCTGTAAGAATGGCAGTATCGCATTGGCTATTGAAGAAAAAGCATCATCCTTGTTTCCAGTTATTATCATTTTGTCTATTTCCAAATTCTGATAAATTTCTGGGAGTTTTTCTATTATCATTTCTTGGAATAAACGACCATCAGCTTTGGCTAGAGCTTCTATTCTCTTAAGAATACCTGCTGCTTCAGCCATTTTAGCTTCTAGAATAGCCGCAGCATCACCCCTTGCTCTAGATTCCATTTCAAATTGTTTAGCTTCTGCTAATTGTTTGATTTTTTGAGCATCAGCTTTGGCCTCAATTTCTATTTTTGTTTGATAAGTTAGTGCTTCAACTTCTGTACGTTTCCTTTCTAATTCTTGAACTGCTATTTCCTTATCCTTTTCTTTGGATTCAACTTCTAAGCCTACTTCTTGCTGTTCAACACCTACTTTTCTACTAACTTCTAAATCTCTGATTTTAGTGATTTCTTCCATTTCAGCGTTTTTTAATCGTGCAAGTTTTTCCTGCTCAATCTTCATTATTGCACTTACGTTTGCTTTAAGACTTGGATCAATGATTTCAATATCCCTGATTTCACAGCTTTCAACAAGCATACCCCAATCTTTGGTTAAGGAATATAATTCCTTAGTAACTGCTTCAATAATTGCTTGTCTGTCTCGAATGATTTTTTCAAGAGCCATGTTTGCACAAGTAGTTCGAATAATACTCTCTGCTGCATTTTTGATGATGTTTTCAATATAAGCATCAGAGGATTTGTTCCAAGAAGTTCTTGAAAAAGCTACCTCTGGATCAATAACTCTCCAGAAGACAAAAGCAGTAACCGAAATCTCTTGGAATTCTCTAGACAACACTTTTTCTTTAGCTTCTAGAAAGGTTGATTGTGTTGTAACGGGTACCACACGAACCTCATCTATCAGAGGTATTGTTACAGCTTTCCCCCCAATTCCAGCTTTGATGACTTTACCGTTTCTGAAATGTATCATGTAAACATCTGAAGTAAATTTCCTATAACGAGATGCATAAAATAATACGAATAGTACTAAAACTATAGCTAATCCTACTGGTATCCATATCCACCATATCATTTCATTCTAATCCTCATTTCTTAGGTGTTGAAATAATAACATGGATACTTTTTAATCTATCTAAATGAAGATTTTTGTAGTTTTGCACTAAAAAACTATCTCAAAAACAAAAAAAGAGCGGATTTTAGTTGTTATCTACTAAATAAACACCATTCTTTACTGCTACTATTCTTACAGTCTCTTCTCTCTCGTATCTTTTATAGAAATCAAAACTTTTAGCAGGTAATTTTTGTTCACCCAAACCTTCCCCTAAATCTACGTGAATCATTCCACCTTTTGAATCAACTGCAACAAAAACTTTTCCTACTTTTCCAATTAGTTGGACACCACTGACTATTGGTTTAACTGTTGTTGCTGAAATTTTCTTCCAAATATGAGTTATTATTAAAGCGAGTAGATAGGGGGAAATAACAATTATTACAATGCGGAAAATTCGTAAGCCTATACTTGAAGAAGGTATTTTCAATGTTGATAAACCTAGTATTCCAAACATTACAGAATAGGTAGATAATATAAGAAAAATTGGTGCTGACGAATGAGTAACATCCTTTATCCCATCTACATGAACCTCAGAGAGATCTGAATCTACCTCGTGATCCAAAGTAAAATCTTTGTCTAATGTGATCTCATGATCTACTGAAACATCATGGTCCATAGATATATCGTGGTCTACCGAGATGTCATGATCTACCGATATACCATGGTCAATAGATATATCGTGATCAATGGAAACATCATGGTCCATTGAGATGTCATGATCTATAGAGATATCATGATCCCCTAATCCCAGAGCATGTGTGAAGCTCTGAAAATTAAATACAAATGATAGAAAAACAAAGATTCCTCCTGCAATTAACAGACCTACAGCTAGATAAAATAGAACATTTTCTAATCCTAAAATGAACGATTCAAATGTCATTCAGTCCCTACTCTTTATTCTTCAATCAAGAATCAGTTACACTTGCAGTATTAAAAACCTATAGAAATCAATTGGAAAACAATTCTTATATTCCATAGCTGTATTGATTAATTACTGATAGAGATGAAGAAAGATACTGATTTCGAAATTTGTAGGAAAGAACTTATTGAATCAGAAACTAATTTTGAATCTCACCAGATAAAGCAAGAAGTAAGAAAAAATATCAGTCAAAAAATTAAATCAAAGATAGAAAACATTCAAGAAATATCTAGAAAAATGAACTGCTCTATAGGTATAGTTGGTGGTTTTGTAAGAGATTTGCTTCTTGAAAGACAATCTGAAGATGTTGATTTCCTAGTTTTCAGAGGTGATTTCCACAAATTAACCCTAAAAATCGCGGAGACTATGGGGGCAAAGATTGGTAAGATGAGTAATAGAACCCTCACAACACAAGTTAGATTTCCCGATGAAGTAGTATTTGAATTCAACTCAACTAGGAAAGAAAGGTATGAGTATCCTTCCCGAGTGCCTATAGTAGAAAAAGCATCTATTGTAGAAGATTTGCAGAGAAGAGATTTCACTATAAATGCTCTAATAATGTTTGAAGATTTTTATATAGATCTTTTTGATGGAACAGCTGATTTACAAAATCAACTTATACAGACAACTCGAGAACCTGATATTGTTTTTCATGAAGACTATCTGAGAATTTTTAGAGCAATAAGAATTGCTTGCAAGCTTGGTTTTACTCTTAGTTCTAAAACCAAAAAAGGAATTAGGAAAAATGCAACAAATTTGTTGGACGTTCCTAAAGAAAGAATACTCCAAGAGCTAAAAATGTCCTTCAGTTATGCTCCAAGCAGAGCTTATAGACTGATTAGGGACTTAAAAATACTAGAAGTTTTGTTTCCTGAAGTGAAAAATATTGAATTGAGCTCACAAATTTTTAGTACTAAAGATACATGGACGAAAATTGAAGAGAAAATAAAATTTCTAGAGAACAAAGGTTCAGCAAATGTTAATCTCTTCATCGCTATGATTTTATTAGAAATTGAAGCTGAAAAATCTTCTGAAATGGAAAACAAAGATATAGTTCAGATTGCAAATGAAATCCTTCAAAAATATAAATTTTCGAACAGAGAAAAAACAGAAATAACTGCTTACATTAGTTTTCGTAATTCTCTAATAGACATGATAGAAAATCCTCCACAAGACTTTGAAATTAGAAAGATGTTAAGAAAGCAAAGAGATTTGATTGATAGCATCATATTAATGACTAAGGCAGAATTATCTACTAGAACCAAGAATTTAGATCTTGATTCTCTTTTAGATCATATTGCTATTTTGCGGGATAGAAAGGACTTGATATTCTTTGAACCTGAACTAAATGGTCATGAAATAAGAAAGATTTTCAAAGTTAAAGGTGAAAAAATAGGTTCTATAAAATCAAACCTCATTGAGGCAATAATGAAAGAAGAAATTAAAAATAAGAGAGAAGATTGCATTGCATATATTGAAGAAAATATGTAATATAGAATTGTAGTTATTCCAAACTAGTTTTTCGAAGTATTGTATATTTGTGATTTACAAAATAGAGCTAAATTAATAAGGATGTAAGCTAAATCATCAACGAAAATTCTGGATCTATAATGTGATTTGAGTTAAGATGAAGACTTCAAAATATTTACTAAGTATCTGTGCTATCTTACTACTATATGGTTTTGTGATTAACGTTTTTTCTTCTATTTCACCTGAAATCACATCTGATGTAGGATTTCTAAGTAATGAAGAAATTGCAGATTTTACCTTTGACTATATCCCCGTTCAAGAAATTATAATTACTTCTAACGAAGATTTAGTTAGTTTTGCTTCAGAAGGTACAGGTACAAAAGAAAACCCATACATCATAAAAGACTACCAAATAAATGGTCAAGGAGTTTGAGTTCCTGAACCAGTTTGAAAAATGTCTATTGGAAACTGGTCTAGCAGCTTATTTTCAAGAGTTATCTCATCTATTGACTGAAGGATTGCTTTTCCTATATTCTGATCCATTAGATCTAATTCTAAATTAGTTTGAAGACATGCTTTTTTGATTTGAGCTAAAGCCTTGATAAAAGATTCTGAAAATCTTCTTTCACTTATTTTGAAATTGTTTATTGCTCTTTGTGTGTTGATTCCCCAATAAACATTTGCAGGAACCTCTAACTCTCCTAGGATGTCTTCTTCCAATCTAGTTTTGTCATTCATTTTTTGACCACTTGTCTCTAATATCATTAATAGCTGTTCCGGGTCTTACTCCTTTTGGACAAACTCGGTTACAAACAAAGTATTTTTCACATGCTGGAACAGCATTTTCTTGCCACACTTTGTCTAATATTTCTTGTCTGTGTTCTTCTGATAATCGATTATCAGCAATGAAACGATTTGCTTTAGCCAGAGCTGTTGGACCAAAATATTCTTTGTTATTAGCATTAACAGGGCATGCCCAACACAAACCACAAGCGATACAATTGACTAAATGCTCAATTGATTTAACGGCATCAGAACCCTGATTAGATTCAGGTGCTTCATCATTCCAATCCCTAGTGAAATAAGGTTCAACTTCTCGATAGAATTTCCAGAAAGGATCCATGTTAACAACTAAATCTTGAATGATTTCCATATTCGGTAATGGTTCAATAAGTATCTCATTTTCCTGATTCCAATTGGAGGTTTGTCCAAAATTAAACTCTGGGAGCTTGACTGGTTTCTTTTTGGTTTTAACAGTGGAAATCTGTGTTCTACACGCAAGCTCTGGGACTTTATCAATAGTCATACCACAACTGCCACAAATTGCTCCTCTGCAAGAATATCTGAACGCAAGTGTCGAATCATAGTTATCTTGAATATAGAAGAGTGCTTCTAGAATTGTTAGACCTTTTCTCTTTGGAACTTCGAATCTTTCGTATCTGCCTTCTTTATCTTCTGAATCCTTTCTGAATACAAGGAATTTTTGCATCTCTACCATTAATACACACGCTCCTTTACCTCAAATTGACCAAGTTTCACAGGTTTAGTTTCTATCATTAATTTTCCTTCTTCATCTCTTGTAACCATAGAATGAACGAGAAATTCTTCATCATTACGGTTTGGAAAATCTATTCGAGAGTGCGCTCCTCTGCTCTCTTTTCTCCACAAAGCTGAAAAAGCAGTGACTTCTGCAATATCAAGCATATTTCTAAGTTCAAGTGTTCTGATTAAACCAAAATTAAACTTCTTCTTAGAAGTGGAAACTTTGACGTTTTTAAACTCTGTTTGCAATCTGCAAATCTCCTCATATGCTTCATTAAGCTCATCTTCTGTTCGAAAAACACCGACTTTAGTATCTAATGCTATTCCCATTGCCTCTTGAATCTCAGAGGGTTTTTTACCTAAACTGTTGTCCCATTTCTCAAGAAGCTCCTCAATTTCTTTGATTACTTCTTCTTCAGCTGCCATTACTCTAATTTCTTCCGGTAGCTTTGGCAAGCCTTTCTCTAACATCAACTTCCCAACATGCCTACCGAAAACAGCTGTTTCAAGCAAAGAATTTCCTCCTAATCGGTTAGCTCCATGAACAGATATACAAGCTGTTTCTCCAACTACATAGAGACCAGAAAGCATAGTTTCACATATATCCCCATCAAATTTTGTACCAACACCACCCATTGAATAATGTTGTCCTGGTTGAACAGGGATTGGTTCATTGATAGGATCGACACCAGCAAAATAAATAGAAATATCTCTTATTCCCGGTAATCTTTCTCTTATTCTTTCTGCACCAAGGTGTGTAAGATCTAAATGAACATAAGCATCCTCAAATCCTCGTCCTTCTCTGATTTCAGTATCAATAGCTCTAGCAACAATGTCTCTGGGAGCTAATTCTTTAGAATTAGGTGCAACATCTACCATGAACCTTTCTCCAAGATTGTTGTAGAGTAATCCACCCTCACCTCGAGCTCCTTCGGTAATCAGAATGTTAGTTCCATATAGGGTTGTAGGATGGAATTGAACAAATTCACCATCTTGAATAGGAACTCCTGCTCTAAAAGCTGCACCTACACCATCTCCAGTATTGATAATAGCATTTGTAGAACGTTTATAGGTTCTACCAAATCCTCCAGT
>JAUWEG010000189.1 GCA_030608385.1 Candidatus Heimdallarchaeota archaeon | reverse complement strand
AGGTAGCATACTATAGATATGTTGATCTATTGCAGATTCTAGGGGTGTAAATCTTCCCGTTGTTTTAAATTCTTCATTTGCTAATTTAAGACCTTCTCGCAGTGTCTGATTATTTTGATTAATAATTATTTCTTCGATTGTCTTATTAAGTAATTTCGAATAATACTCGACTGAATAATCAGCAACTGGAACCAGACGAGATAAAATCTCTTCTTGCTTCATTTCTCTATTTATGCCTTGAAATATTATACGAAGATTTTCAGCGTGATATCGCTCACTATAATTTCTGATTTTCTTCTTAACTGAGGATCCTGACTGTTTGTAGAATCTAGTCAGTAATTCAGAATAAGAATTTTTAAGATTTCTAGCTACATCAGAAATTTGTGTTTCAAAATTAAGGTCTCCAATAATGCTGTCATAGGATGTTTGAGTAAAGGCGGCCCTCAATTCTTTAAGATTCTTTGAAGATAAGAGCAGACTTATTTGTGATTTTGTTAAGAAGTTACTAACAGCTCCATGGGCTCTACCTAGTAAATAACTAATATCTCCAAGTGACATTTAACCACCCTTTTGCTTGATAAAATTGATTGAAACAAGTTTCTCTTTTAGAGGAAGGAACTCTTTACCGTCTCCTGTATAGAATTTAGAGAACCATTCAACCCAGTGAAGCCTTAGTGTGTTAAGGAAAGATAATAATCCTTCTAATGGTAATATTATAAATACTGCCAATAAGATTCCTACGACCCACCATATCCAAGAGAGACTAAGAGCTGAAGCATAATGTCCATGTATTAAACCTCCAGCAAAGTTAGACAAATCAATATGTGCTACGTCTAGGAATACCCCTGAAAATGTTGATACACCTGCAACTAAATCCACTCCTGTTAAAGTAAAAGGTAATCCACTTAAGATTGCATGAACAAGTAAGAGGGCCATAATTCGGCTGAATGAAAGAGTGTTTGATATTAGTGCGATAATGTGGTCAATTGCATCCATAATTCCTTCAGACTTGGCATGAATATATTCTAGTACAAACAATACAGGGACTAGCCCGACCAGATATACAAATGCAGATGGAAACTGTTTAACCGTAAAATGAAATGCATTCCAATATATTCCATCCACTCCTACAATGATATTATAAAGCATGGCAAAAATGCCTACATAAATTATAGATAATGAAAGAGGAGCGGCCCAAGATGCAAATCCATGTCCATATCTCATGTTTTGATATACTTTCAATAATATTCCTAATTGAATCATTAGAAATCCTATTGATAGAGCAACAATTAAGATTAGTTTTGTCTCATGTAGTGGATTAATTATTGGTATCCAGTTAACTCCTATCTTGTGCATCAATTCTGGTATGAAATGTTCGTCTCCTAGTAATGATCCAAAGAAGAACCCAAATATCGTTGCAGATATACCGCAGAAAAGAAGTAATTCCGCACCAGAATAAAGATATCCTGTCATTGATTCATCTGGCTCAATTTTATTCTTCTTTTTCTTATATATCAAGAATCCAGCTACCAGTGACAATAAAATTCCATGTCCGATATCTGCAAACATGATTCCAAATAAAAATGGAAATGTAAACCTAACAATTGAGTAAGGATCAACTTGATTAGTGTTTGGATGTCCAATACCACCTACAATTCCTCTTACTGCCCCAAATACTTTTCCTTTTTTTGTTATGGCAGGATTGACTAATGGAACATCAGGATTTTCAGTTATTTCCATCTTGAAAGATAAATTTTTCTTGCTTTCATTCAGTTGCTTTAAAACTGTTTTAGATATCCACCCCCATAGAACTATTCTTCCTTCAGATATTTGACATAGTTCAATGGTGTTTAAGCGGTTGCTTTCAACATTAATTAGTTCTTCACAAGCAGTTAATCTACTTATAGCCTGATTCTTAATTTCTAGAAGTTTTTCTTCACTTTCCTTCAATTCTATTTCAATTTCTTTTAAAGTGTCTTTCAATGAAACCTTTCTTTCAACCAGAGATAAATCATAGTCTATTGCTTGGAAAGAATATTCATTTAAAACACGCAAGATTGAGTTTTCATACTCCTTTAAAGATAGAATTAAGATGTTCCTTTCATTAGAACCTGAATCTGTGGGCTCGGAATCCCAGAATACAAGATTATTATCGGTGACTTCATTCAAAAAGAATCTCACAGATTTAAGGTTGGATTTAGGAACAACTCCCAAGTAAGTTACAGTTTGGAAACCACTTTGAAGTAAAACTGCATCAATACCTCTTTCTTTAAGACCTTCTTCAAAAGGTAGAGATAATTTTACTTGGCTCTGTTTCTTCTGAATTTCTTCATAAGACTCAAAAGCTTTTGTGATTTTCTCCTCATTTTCGCGCAAGAAATTTTCTATGAATGCTTTTGAGTGATCATAATCATCAATAATTTCATACTTCTCAGTATTTTGTTCTTTTGTATCTTTTAATTTGAGCATATTTGACAATCGCTTAACTCTTGACAGATACTGACTCAGTTCTTGTCTTAAACTATTAACTTTTTCTAGAGTACTTGCATCTAATGATCCAATTTTCACTGGATGAACTGCGTTAAGAGAGTACAAATGAGAAATGAATTGACGAGATGATTCCTCTGGACTCTCTAATCTCACAAATAGTGCTTTTTTTGCAAAAAGAAATCCTTCTCCACCTTCTCCAGTTTGTGGGAGGTGAGGTATATAGCTGTCTATTTTGCTTTCTTCCTTATCAAATTGCTCTTTAACTAGTAATTCTTGCTCAACATCTCTTTCTTTTTTACGAGATAACGGAACATCTTCCAATATCACTATGTTACTATCTAATTGTAAAGAGTTAATATTTTCAAGAAAACTGCTGTAGTTTTTTGATGTAACCCAGCCCCATAAAGTAAAGTTTTTTGATGTAGTACGACCTCTTTCTTCCAGTGTTAGTGTTTTGTGAGTTGCTTTTATGAGCGTTAGATTGTACCTAATTTTTTCTGATAGTTCAGTAGAGAACTGTCTAATATCATCTTCAATTTTTTCTATATCTTGATTTACTTCAGAATGAAGTTTCTCTATTCTTGTTGTTTCTCTTATCTTTTCTATAGATTTTAGAAGTTCAAGTTCAAATTCTGTTTCATCGAAATAATTATTACTGAGAATCTCTTCTATACGTTCTTTATGGTCAGCTAAAGAAATACACAGCATTACATTTTTATCACTATTGTCTGTAGAAGAACTCCAGAAAAACATTTGACCAGCTGTAATTTCATTTAAGTGAAAACGTATAATTTCTTCATATCCACTAGGAATTTCTCCTAAAACAGTGAAAGTTCTTGAGCTTGAAGTTAATAGGTCGATTGAAAATTCGTCATCCAAATCGCTTTGAAATTGTTTCAAAGATGAGAGAATTCTGTTCTCTTTTTTCAGTTTTTGTAATTCGTTGGATTTTTCTATTATTTGATTTTCGTATTTTTCAAGAAAAACATCTAAGCTCTTAACTACTTCATTATGATTATTAAAAACAACTAAAGCCTCTTCTTTTAATGATGAAAGGTCTTCCAATTGAATATTTAGAGCTTTGCTCAATCCCACTATTCTTTCCCATCTGTCCTCCATAATGTCTTTAGTTGCTTGTATTCTTGCTTGCTCTTTAGGACTTTGAGGGTCAACGATTATTTGTTCAAAGATATTTAGAGAAGATATCTTTTTCAATAGTGTATTTGTATTTTTGACTGGTATCTGAACTTTTACTAGTTTAAACTTTGCCATTCATAAGCCACCGATACTCTAACTAATCACGATAGGGGATTTTGGGAAGATTTTAAAATCTTCCTCTCTGGCAGAATGGCCTATTAAAAAAAAATAGAATCAAACTTATTATCTGACAAGAGAACGAATAAACCAAGTTGCCTTTCCTTGCCTGAAATAACAAACTTCTTTCAATTATTGAAAACTAGTAAAATAAAAAAAGGAAAAAGAAATGGTTTATTTCTTTCTAAATCTTCGCAATGCTTCCAATGCTGCCAACCCTAGGAAGGATAGAAACACTAATGCTGTAATGCCTGTTTCGGTTGGGAAATGAGTTACCAATACTGTATACCCTGCATCCTCGACATAACTGATAGCTAAATCTAAATCGTAGTGGTATGGTTCAAGTGAATCATCGTAACCAACTA
>JAUWEG010000148.1 GCA_030608385.1 Candidatus Heimdallarchaeota archaeon | reverse complement strand
AATCCTTTTGGGTGTCTTAAAAGTCCTAGTTCCTTTAATAAACTGGAAAGAACTTTGATTTTTTCCCTTCCTGAGATTCTATTGATATATTGGTTATTCAAGATTTTTCCTAGTTTGGAGAGGAATTTATTGGAACGGCTGTAAAAAAAGTTATGGCATTTAAGATTGATTTTATCCATAAATTTGAACTTCAGAATTTCTGATTGATAGTTTGATAAAGAATAGAATTGGTTTTCCTCTTTACTGGTTAAAAATTTAGCACCTATCTTTCCTGCAATTTCCCCACTCGTCATTCCCATTCTAATTCCACCATAGAAAATGGGGTTAACCATTCCAGCTGCATCTCCTACAACTAACACATTATCACAATAGAGCTTAGGAATTGGACCATTCATTGGAATTGGACCACCCATCTTCTTCAAAATCTTACCTGAAATATTATTTTGTTTCAAGAAATTATCCAATCTCTTTTTTCTCTCTTTTGTATTAGTAACAATCCCAATATTTGTTTCGTTTTTTCTTGGAAATATCCAGACATATCCATAAGGATATTTTTCTGAATCGAAATGAAATTCTAACTCTTCCCTCCATTCACCTTCTATTTTATACTCGAAACCATAAATCAGAGGAGAGGGAGGTACAAAACTCAACCTTTGAGCAAGTTTAGCTCTTGCTCCTTCTGCTAAAATAACTAAATTACTTTGAATTCTCTTTGTTTCGTCTCCTTTTGTGGTTAGTATTACTCCCTCAGAATTCTGTTGAATGGAATGAACTTTAGTCGCCGTAATTATTTCTGCTCCAAGATTTATTGCTTGCTTCGCTAAGTATTGATCAAATTTATCTCTTCGAATCATGTATGCTTGAATATCTCCATAAGCAGCTCTACCCTCTGGAAAAACCAATTTACATTTTTTATGGAGATCTATCCACAACTTATTTTCTTCAATAGGTATTGAAAAATCATCAAAAGCATGGATGCTTAGGCCTTCCCCACACTGAATGGGTTGACCGATAGAGGGGTGCTCTTCAAAAACTGTAGGAGTCATACCTGCCTTAGACAAAGAAATGGCTGCTTGTAAACCTGCAGGACCACCGCCTACAATAGCTGCTCTAATATTCTCCATAAAAGTATAAAGTAGTGGTACTTCAAAAGTTTAGCGCGTCATGTCAAAGAGGTTGTAGAGAAAATCTTTTAGATGAACTACCTTTTATCAACTACAGTTCTAGAAACCGTGTAAAGTTGATGTGAAAGATATGGATCCCATGAGAGAGTTATTAGCAGATTGGACACAAGATGTCCCTGAAAGCGAAATCAGACGATTGTTAAAAAACAAAACAAAATATTATCTTGCCGGAGGCTTACCTGGAAATCTACCAACAAAAGTATTTCCACAGATCTTACGAGAACTTGCGGAATATTATGATGCTGATGAACAAAGAGTGATAAATGAATTTCAATATGGTCAGACAGCTGGTTGGCCTGGGCTTAGAAAAGTTCTTGCCGAAAGACTAGTGAAAAAAGATAAATTGAATTGTATAAGTGGAGAAGAAGATTGGGAGAAGGTTCTAATCTCTACAGGCTCTCAACAAGCGATTTATTTAGCTTTAGATATTCTAATCAATCCAGGAGATATTGTAGTAACTCCATCGCCAGCGTATCTAGGGTTTGTCACAACTGTTGTTAAAGTTGGAGGCCATGTGGTTACAGCTCCAACAGACAATGAAGGATTAATTCCTGAATATGTAGAAGATACAATCATAAAAGCTGAAAAGAAATTTGGAAGAAAAGTAAAAATCCTCTATGTGGTTGAAGATAGTGACAATCCAAAAGGGACAACTCTTCCAGTAAAAAGAAGAGAACAGTTGTTTGACATTGCCGAGAGACATGATGTTATCGTTATTTGTGATGCAGCTTACAAAGAGATGCAATTTGAAGAAAGAAAGCCAAGCATGAAAACTCTTGATAAAGATAATGAGCGAGTAATATACACTTCAACTTCTTCAAAAGAAGCAGCTCCGATTAGAATCGGGTATACTATTATGCCAGATTATTTATTCACAGAAGCTGAGAAATCAAAGGGATATTTAGATCTCTGTACTCCAACTCTTACACAAAGAGTTGCTGAAATTTATTATGATAAACATATAGACACCGAATTACCAAAAATTGTCCAGAAGTACAAGGAACAGAAAGATGCTGCATATAACGGACTCATAGAAACTTTTCCAGAAGGTGATTTCACAAATCCATCAGGAGGATTCTTCATCTGGTATCAACCTAAAGGAGAAAAGGCTTTTACATTTGATGTAAGGAAGTTTAACCAAGAAGTTTTAATGCCCAACGAAGTTCTGGTGGTTCCAGGAGCAGCGTTTTATCCACCTAGCGGACATTCTTATAACCCTGAAGCTAGAGAGGTTGAACCACTTAAAGTGATCATTGGTGGAATGAGAATAGGTTATTCATTTGTGTCAAAAGAGCTAATTGATGTAGGTATTCGTAAACTCGGCAATTTACTCAAAGAGAATCTATGATCAAAACCATCTTTTTCTTCAATTTTTATAGACAAATAACTGCCTTTTTCCATATGCTTTTAAAGCCATGAAATACGCCCAAAATTAACTCCATTGCAATTTAAGGACAAAATAGCCTGTAAACGGTGAAAACTGCAGTTTTAAGACTTAAAAAAAACTTTTTTAACGAATTCTTCAATTAGAACGTGTGTAATACCGTAATTTTTCGACATAACCGAAAAGGTTTTTAATAAGAGTACGGAAGTTATTAACGTGCTTGCCCCCGTGGCAAGTCAAAACCGACAGAAGTGCAAGTAAAATGATGATCGTACAATCTAAAGTAAGAGAATACGTCAAGGAACTTGGAGATTATAAAGTCGGCGGTGACCTTCTAAAAGCTTTAGACGAAAAAGTTGCTAAACTTGTTAAATTAGCAGCTGGCAGAGCCAAAGCAAATGGAAGAAAAACTGTTTCCGCAAGAGACCTTTAAATAGCCAGAGACCTCTAAGTTTGAAAATATTCATTCAAACTCTTTTATTTTTTTTATTTTTTCTTTTATAAAATTTAAAATGTAAAATCATCTTCAGGTGGAAGATCTTCATCCAGTGAAATTGATAGTTCAGCTTGTGGTGATAAAGACAGATAGGTCCATTTTCCAAGAATTTCTACTACTATGTAATGACGTGGATTATCTAGCATTACCTTTCCAACATTAACTTCGGAAGCTACAGCTGTTATAATTTCATTGCGAGAGAGCTGTGAATGTCTTCTACGAAGAGTGACTCTCCAAGAGTCATCATCCTTAATCTTAGGGGTGATTTTTCTTGTTACTTCCCTCATGTCTTCCAAGGTAGTAGCAACTCGATATTGAGTAGGAACAAGTTTGAGTGTATATTGTAAAACAGCTCTATCCTTTTCAAGCTCTTCTTCAATTCTTTGAAGAGTCTTGATAGGGTCCTCTTCAAATCTTGCTATAAATAAACCAGAAATAGCAGAATCAGGTGAAATATCTACATTCTGATAACCTAGTAATTCTGTAAGCAGATAATAGAGTTCGCTAGAAGCATTTCTCTCTTGAGTTCTTGCACAAGATCCGATTAATCCGAGAAATTCAGTCATTGAGTAATATAAGTCTGAAATAAATTAAACTTACTCATTAGTGGGTAGATCAGGATTTTCAGCTGATTGAGAGGAGGAACTATTTCTTATGATTCGTTTAGCTAGTAAAACCAAGACCGACATTCCGAAGAGTAAATACAACCCACCATCAAAAAGTAAGAATGCAGTAAAGCCGTAAACAAAAGTTACAATCCCTTTAGTTGCAGTAAGACCTGTTAATAAATCAGGAATTTGAACTATTAATGTAGCCCCTAAAATGTAAAGAAACGGAGCCATGGTAATTGAAATCAGTTTGGTTTTCAAAGTGACATTACGACTCCAATCAGGAATTTCTGGATTGAACCCTTTTGGTTTTTTCTTCTCAAATTTAGAGAGCAGAAGAGGAAAAGTGTTAGAAATTCGCTTGCCTTGATCTTGTCTAATTGTTGTAAGATGGATTCCCGCCTCTTCGAATTTATCAATAAGCTCATAAGCTTCATCAAAATTCAATCGAATGTCCAACAATCTCAATCTATGTGTTCTGATTCTAACAAGGTAATCCCCATCATATGCAAGGAGATAGACACCCCATAATACATTAAAATCCCAAGACTTACTTTTAGTGAATTCGTGGAAAATTACTTTTTTTGAAGAAAAGTCTATAGACACTTGACCTTTGACAAATATATAAACTAAAACAATTAAAATGGCATTAAGTAGTCCAAAATAAAACCAGAGTGACAAACCAAACAAATCTCCAATATGTACATCATTTCTGTAAGGGACGTAGTAAGCAAGAGCATCTATTATCAGTAGTAAGAAGATAGTAGAAATTCTTGGTCGAACCTTATGTACATAGTGAGATTCGTCTGACTCAGTAAGCATGCAATTAGAAGCCCTCATGGAAAGTTATGAACTTTTCCGTAAAACGAATAACAAAATAATCCTTTCTTCATCTTAACTAGCTTTAGTTGTAAAAACAAAGATTTAAAAGAAGAGGAAGAAAAGAAAGCCATAAGAAAAGCGCCGTGGGGTAGCGTGGAAAATTATATGGAGGAATTCCATAAAATCGACAAAACCCGTCGGGCTCATAATGCTATGAGCTTGGGATACCCGAAGATCAATGGTTCAAGTCCATTCGGCGCTACCAATTTTTCATAATTTTAATTTGTATATTTTTATAGTAAATTCTTAAGTTTAATAATAGAAATCAATGTTGAGTAAAAGAGAAGGTCTTATGCTTTATTGGTGTGAAGGAGATAAGTATACTTCTACGAATAAGTACAAAGTAGCGGTAACTTCTACAGATATTAGTATGGTACGTTTATTTGTAGATTGGCTTGAGAAGTACTATAATATTGACAGATGTAAGATTCGTTTGAGACTACACCTTTGGGACGCTACACAAGAAAAAAGAACTAAAACTCAATGGGCAAACAAATTAGGAATACCTATAGAGAATTTCACTAAAAGCTGGATAAAGAAGAGAGGTAGTGGAAAAAGGATTCATGAATTTGGACTATGTAGAGCATCAATAGATTCAAAAGACATATTTCAAGAAATCATGAATGGAATTAAACAAGAATTTTATATTAAATAGAATCCAATGGTTCAAGTCCATTCGGCGCTACCATCTTTAGTTCTACAAAAGGTTAATATTCGTTCTTTGGTTTTAACTTCTTTATGAAAAAGAAATTACTCATTTCTATCATTTTCATTTCTTTTATTGTTGTTTTTTCTACTGTTTTTTTTCCAACTTATCTGTATGTGCCTTACAAGACCAATGCGTTAGTACAATCAATTGTTATTGACTCTGTTGAAGATATAGAATGGAGATTCTATGTTCAATGCAATTTAAATGTCTCAATTGTTTATCCTGACTCTTGCTCAAGATTTGGAGACTATAGTGTTAAGACTGATTATAACAAAAACCTTGTTCATGTGGTAGTCAAATCATGGAATTCACCTAGAGGTGGTAATAGTGTCTGTCTCTTTGTAGTAACTTACATAACTGTAACAATCTCTATTATTCTACTGTTCGATAATTGGACTATCTGGTGCAATGGTTTGAAAACTGATTTAATATTATATTACTAGCTGGAACAATTTTCTAATAATAGATCAATGGTTCAAGTCCATTCGGCGCTACCATCTTCATTTTTACTGAAACACTATTTTTCAAAGCTAGTTTATTTATCTAGTTCTTCTAGGATTTTTATCGTAAGCTCAAATGCTTGTTGAAGCAACTGTTCATCCAAATTCTCTACTACATCTTCTGTTGAATGCCAAAGATCGAAGACATCATTTTTACCAAATGCGAATATTGTTGTTGC
>JAUWEG010000134.1 GCA_030608385.1 Candidatus Heimdallarchaeota archaeon | reverse complement strand
GGCCCTTATCTAGTTCCCACTGACAGTAGCCAGGGCTAAATCGACAACTGACTTCCTTTTCTTGAATTGTGTCACTTAACTCGTTTAGAATGATCTGATTTACTTCTTCAGCTGTCTGTTCAGCAGCATGAGAAGCTATTGCATCCAGTATGACTCCTTTAGCCAATTCTCCTCTCTTGAGATAATCTTTACTTAAGTTTTCCAAATCTTTACCAATTGTACAAATTGCGAATACAGTGATATCAGATTTCTTGAACAGAAATTTTGGTTTAAGATTTTTGCTCTCAAAAATCTTGTAAATCCCTCTCGTTTTGATTAAAGGTTGAGCAAGTTCTTTCATTTCCTCAATCTCTTTTATCATTTTTTCTGAAGGTTTCTTCATATCCTTATCAGATTGCTTATTCTGTAATAAACGAAGAATTTCATTATCATCCAATTTAATTTGAAAATCCTCCAGAACTCCCAACTTATTCACCTTTAACTTGCTTAGCAATTTCTTTGATAAACTCTGGGTTTGAACCACAACAACCACCAACTACACTTGCTCCATTCTTTATAATCTGCTCAATATCTTGTGCAAAAGGTTTAGGTTCTGTTAGGTAAACTGTTTTACCTTTCTCCAATTGGGGTTTTCCAGCATTTGGTTTTGCTAAAACCGGCAGGATTGTTTCTTGAGAAATTAAAGGAATGAGATCAATCATCTCATCACTGCTTATTGTGCAATTTGCACCAATAACATTGGCTCCAGCTTTCTCTAGAGTTTTTACACAATTCGGCACTGTATCCCCCATAATTGTAAAATATCCTCTTTTGGTTTTTTGAAATGTAATAGATGCAAAAATTGGTATTTTAGAGACGCTTTTTACCGCTTTAACAGCTACTTCAGCTTCTTTTAAATCAACCATGGTTTCAATAAAGAAAAAATCTATATCAGCGTCTGCTAAGTACCCAGCTTGTTCTAAGAAATTCTCTTCAAAATTACTGACACTTGCAGTACCTACTGGTGGGAGAAATGCTCCAGAAGGTCCAATGTCTCCTGCGATGAAGCAGTTTTCTGGACAGATTTCTCTTGCAAGTTCTACTGCTTTTTGATTATATTTCTCAGTACTGTGACCATGTTTATGTGCAGTTAACTTCATTCTAGAACCACCAAAAGTATTTGTAAGAACTGCATCAGAACCAGCATTGAAATAATCCAAGTGGATTTTCTGGATTTTTTCTGGATGAGAAACATTCCATTTTTCAGGCGGTGTTCCAGGTTCTAGACCTTGATCAATGAGTATGGAACCCATTGCACCATCTAAAATGACTACTCGTTCTTTAACTAATTCAAGAATGGATTTATTATTATTCAGAAGGAAACCTCCTATCTACCTAATACTTTTCTTGCCAATTTAACCGCACTGACAGCATTTTCAGCCGATCCATCTGCTCCAATCTCTTCAACCCATTTTTTGGATATGGGTGCTCCCCCTATAAGAATTTTAAATTTATCTCGGAGTTTCTTCTCTTTCAGCTGATCAATTAATTTCTTTTGACCAACCATTGTAGTTGTCAATAAAGCTGACATACAGATAATTTGTGCATCAACTTCTACTGCTTTGTCAATAAATGTGCTAATTGGTACATCAGCTCCAAGATCATAAACTTCGAATCCTTCAGCAGACAACAGAGATGCTACAAGAGTCTTTCCAATATCATGAATATCTCCTTCAATAGTGCCAATTACGACCTTACCAAGGCTTCTATCCTCTTTTCCTTTCATTAAAACTGGTTTAAATATAGTCATAGCTGCTTTCATAGCTTCAGCACTACGCATTAGTTCAGGCAAGAAGAACTCTCCTTCTTCAAACAAATCACCCGCCTTTCTTATAGCCAGTGAAAAGGCGTCAATTGCAACATTAACATCTATATTTTCTTCAATTGCTTTGTGTGCAAGTTTTTCTGCTGCTTCTATTTTTCCAGTAAGGATCGCTTTTTTACAATTCTCTACAAAACTCATCTGATTGTCAAAACATCTCTAATTTGGAAGGATAAAAAAGTTTGCTCTTACTGATGATAAAATATGTGAACTTTATTCATGACATGCTTTTATTGTCCAATCTATTAAAGACTGAAGAGATTCTGATAATCCTTCACCTTTTTCAGAGAGAGAATATTCCACTTTTGGTGGAATCTCAGTGTGAATCTCACGAATTAGAATGCCTTCCTCAGTTAATTCAGTCAAACGAGCTGAAAGAGTTGCATCACTGATTTTGTTCTTTTTCCATCCTCTTTGAAGTAGTTCCCTAAGGTCTTTGTAACGAACTTTTTTACCATTACTTAAGACGTTGATTATTTGAATGCTCCATTTCTTACCAATAAGATTCAAAATTCTTTGTGCTGGTATGAAGCAAGGATACCCATTTTGTTCATGAGTACATTTTACTGTAGAAGGATACTCATTGATTTTATTCATTTACTTCACATTGTCAAAGTTACTTTAAGAAGCATTAGTGAAGCCTTTTATATAATACTTTCGTATCTAAAGTAATAACACTTCAAAAAATAAAGTGAGACTAAGAAAATGAACGAAGATTGTATAGGAAAAAAGCATAATTGTGGAGAATTTACTGGAAACGAAGATAAGGAAAAAAAGCTTAAACACTTGAAAGATTGCAAAGAAGATTTACAAAATAAAATAATAAAAATTGATGAAGCAATATCCAAATTAGAGAGCTAGTTTTCCTTCTTCATTTCTATTTTGGAAAGTATTTACTTAATTCCCACAAAGGATTTCTTTATTTCTCTCTACAGACATAATTTAACAAAGTATGAAGCGTTAATAATTGTTCTGGATTTCTATTAGTTTTGAAGCAGTTCAAGTATCAACTGTTTCGCTTCAAGATATTTATCCTTTTGATTAGATTCACTGAAGAAACCTGCAGCTGTCATACCTATGTACAGTTTGTAGCATAACAATCGTTCTTTATAGTTTTTAAAATCTATTTTGTTTGAATCCTTGTATTTCTCATAATACAATTGGGAGTAAGTATTTTCATCTCGAAAACGCCAGAAATCCAACCAAGCTATATCATAAACAAAATCACCGAATAGAGAATGCTCCCAATCATACACAGCTGTAATATTACCATCTTCGTCAGCGAGAACATTATCATATCCGTAATCAGCGTGTACCAAATAACGTTTAGTTGAGCAGAATTTGACTAGTTCTTTTATTCTTGTTGAACCTTGTAAGTACAAATCTATTTCGAAAATTCCTTCTGAAAATTTGTTATTTGTGTAAATTTTTTGTCTTTCTATAACATCTAGAATGTGATCCCTCATTGATCCCAAAGGAGCTTCATTCAACTTATTCCAGTTTCCATAACCTTTGGTTGAGGAAATATCAACAGAGTGAATTTGATAAAGAACATCAATTAAAGATCTGTCAATGAGACTGAATTTTTCTTTTGGAAAAAGATGCACAAACTTTCCTGAAGCTTTTTCAACAATACAAAATATGAATTTTTCACTTTCGACTTCTTTAAAAATTCCATACTTGATGATATTTGGAATGGGTACTTGAATATCCTGTTTCTTCAAAATTTCTGCTACTGAAATTTCTTTACCAAAGGGATCTTTTTTTCTAAATCGTTTCCTAACTCTTCGAATCTTTATTATATAGCTCTTAGAGTTGTCCTCAATGGAAAATGCTTGAGAAATCTCTCCCCCTTTCAGCATTTCGACATTTTCTATGTCTGCACTAACGTTTTTTCTTAGGAATTCTTCAACTTCTGCTAACTCTATTTGTGTTTTTAGTGAAGACATATTTCAATGTAAGAAAAAATCGTTATAACCTTTTGCTTAATTAAAACAAAGGAGAAGAAGAAAATAAATATGTTAGGTTGATATTAGCTCATAAACTGCTTGAGCTAAATATTCTTTCTTTATGCATGGCAACAAATGCTCCTACCATTCCTTGTTTCTTGTTTCTTTCACTTTTTCAGCAATCATCTTTGCAGCTTTTACTAGCACTCGAAAGTCAAAATATCTCCAACTCTGAATGACTTAACAATTTCTTTACCAAAATAATTAGTCATGAATTTTATTGCTTTTTTACCTGTACAGTGACTAAAATAAAGCATAGGTTTCTTATATTCTTTTTCAAGTTTTTTAGCTACATATTCTAACTCTTCTTCCTCTGATAGAGCAACTAAATGTGTTCCACCTATTATCATTTTGATGTCTTCATCAGGATAGATTTCTTTGGCTCGTAAGCAGATATTTAGAACTCCTGCATGACCACAACCAAGAATCAACACAATACCTTCTTTTATTTTTAAAATCAGAGAAAGATCATCTAGAATCTCATCTTTAACAAATTTCTTATCTAGTTTTATGGTCAGTTTATCAATTTTACTGGGTTTTTCTTTCCATTCAGAAATTTCACCTATTGTGGTTAAGGAAGGGGTTAACTCAAATGGTTCAGTCACAGGGGTTAAGGAAATTTTTTCGCTAATTTCTTTGGATAGTTTAGGAAAACCAAAATTATATATCTTGTATTTGAGAAGAGCTAGGATTCTCAAAACAAATCTAGTTACTCTTCTCTCTTTGAAAGCATACGGATGAGCAATTATCTCAAGGACAGGGGCATCTCCTCTCGAGTTCATTAATGCTTCAATACCAAAGGTATGATCCCAATGGCCATGACTTAAAACTAGTGTATCAATAGACTTTGGATCAATATCTAATAATCGCATGTTATGACGAAGTACCATGCCCTGGTCTCCTGCGTCAAACAGAATTTTCTTGTCTTCGAACTCAAATAAGTAAGATAAACCATCAGAAGGGATAAAATCACTATTATCTTGAGTTGTATTGTCAACTATGTTAGTTAATTTGACTTGCATGTAATTTCAGAAGTTACTAAAATTCTCCACTTATATTTTTATCTCAATGAATTTACCGAATTGGGCTCAAAACTTATAATTCGGAAATGAAGTAATATAAGTATGCATAAACTTCCTGGAAAAATCTTTAGGGTGAATAAAGCCTTCAAAGGAACTACTGTTAATGTGGAAGAAAATCGTTGTCCAATATGTAGTCATCCAATTGATCCGTCGTGGAAGTTCTGCAAAAATTGTGGATTTAAGCTTCATACTGATTAAAACGTCCCGGTCCAGTATTACTCTTTCTAAATGGTCTGCTTCATTCTGATTAAAACGTCCCTGTGCCGCATTATTCTTTCTAAATGTTCTCGGTAAGTATTAGGGAATTTCGTCTCAGGACAAAAAGGTTTTTATATGATTAAACAAACGTTATATTGTCTCGTTATATTGTCTCGAGACGTAAATAAGGTGATTGAAATGAATGACGAAGAAAAAAAAGGACCAGGACGACCCAAGAAATATGCAACTGACGCGGAACGAAAAAAGGCCTATCGTGAGCGCAAGAAGAAAGAAAGACAAAATTGGGAAAAATCACGAGTTAAACGAATAGTCGAATTACAAGAAAGAGTTGGTAAAATGGAAAAAACTATTGATAAAACAACATACGATGATTATCATGTATTTCTTGAGGTCCAAGAGCAGATTAAAGCTCGTTCAGCTAGATATACTCCAAATGAATTAGCTGAAATGCCACTTGATGACTTAGTTAGAATACAAAATGCTCTAGTTTCTAGATATTATGGAAGCTACTATAATCCTATAATTTCTGCTTTGGAAACAGCTGTCATGCCTTCAGTTGATCAAGAATTTGATTTACGCAAATCTGAACTTGGATTAAAAACTCCTGAAGAGAAGCTAGCAAAGAAGTTAGCTAAAACTAAGGATGAAGTGACTCCCAAAACAGATCGAAAAATTGAGGAATATATACAGAAACTCAAAGAAGAAGGTGTTGAATTATCATCTGAAGACGAAATGGCACTTCGTTCAACCATGGAAAAAAGATCTGATGAAACTGTGAAACGATGGCGAGTTCTAAAAACTCCCTATAGAACAGATCAGCTTATTGAGGTCTTTCATGAGTTGATGATGCTTTACAACGTTCAAGCTGAAATATCTAGAAGAGAACGAGATTCTAAACTTGATTCAAGTATTGAAAAGCTTGAAAGAAGACTAAAGAATTTGGAAAAAACCCTTACAAATGGGAAAGAAAGGGCTGTTAAAGAAAGTTATGCAAGAAGAAAGGAGAAAAAGGATAACGGTTGAACCCATACTAAAAAGCTGAACAATGCAATTTTACAGCTTTTTTTCCTCTATTTAGAGTAAAAGTTATATTTCGATATGATTATATTATTTTAGTGATTACATGTCGGTGAATAGACCAGATGCTTTTATCTGTAATAACTGCGGAATTCGTTTCAACAATGAAGAGAAAAAGACGCTAAAGGAACAAATCGATGGAATTTTCATAACAAAAACTGTATGTCCTGAATGTCTTTC